>NZ_JCANUR010000002.1:0-220364 GCF_059569055.1 Sporacetigenium mesophilum DSM 16796
CTACGTACGGAATGGATAAGCGCTGAAAGCATCTAAGCGCGAAGCCGACTTTGAGATAAGATTTCCCACCGTAAGGGTAAGACCCCAGGAAGACTACCTGGTTGATAGGTTCAAGGTGTAAGTTCAGTAATGGATTTAGCTTATGAATACTAATAGGTCGAGGACTTGACCATTAATATGCTGTTTAGTTTTGAAATTGCTAGCAATTTCAATTGAAGATTATGTGGTTACTATAGCAAAGAGGATACACCTGTTCCCATTCCGAACACAGAAGTTAAGCTCTTTAGCGCTGATGGTACTTGGTGGGAAGCTGCCTGGGAGAGTAGGACGTAGCCATTTTAAAAAGAAGCGTATATACGCTTCTTTTTTTATTACAACGAAACTATAATTTCCAACGGATATACTTGAGGAAGGTACCATCTAGTTGTTGGCGACATAAGCGTAGCTGATTTTAATAAATTTTTTAAAAATATATGTATATAAAAATATAAACTGACAATAATATAATTAGAAAAACAAAATTGAATAATTTACTCAATCTCCCCCATTTAAAAAGACTTCTATCCCCCATAGAAGTCTTTTTATAATCTATAATAAATTATAAACTTCAATAAATCTTCGAATGAGGATTTTTTTATTTTTTGAAAAAATTGTATATGTTTTTAAAAAAGATAAAATGTGTATATTAAATATGATATAATATTTTTATAAAGGAACTTACGTTCGCAAAGAGGTGAGATTATGGATTTTAAAATAGAATCAGAATATAAACCAACAGGAGATCAACCTGAGGCAATAAATACTATAGTAAATGCTATAAATAAACAAGAAAAATATATGACATTACTTGGAGTGACTGGATCAGGAAAAACTTTTACTATGGCTAATATAATAGAAAAGGTTAAAAAACCAACATTAATTATAGCTCATAACAAAACTTTGGCTGCCCAATTATATAGTGAATTTAAGGAATTTTTCCCTAATAATTCAGTTGAATACTTTGTAAGTTATTATGATTATTTTCAACCTGAAGCATACGTTGTGCAAACGGATACTTATATAGAAAAAGATGCTTCTATAAATGAAGAAATAGATAAATTAAGACATTCCGCTACAGCTGCAATACTTGAAGGAAGAGATACAATAATAATATCATCTGTATCATGTATATATGGTTTAGGGGATCCAAAGGACTACAAAGAACTTATGTTATCTTTAAGACCTGGAATGATAAAAGATAGAGATGATATAATAAAAAGATTAGTAGCGATGCAATATGAAAGAAATGATATAAATTTCGTCCGTGGCACATTTAGAGTTAGAGGAGATATACTAGAGGTATTTCCAGCAAACACAGATGAAAAGGCAATAAGAATGGAATTCTTCGGAGATGAAATAGATAGGATAACAGAGATAAATTATGTAACGGGTCAAATAATAGGAACGAGGAATCATGTAGCAATATTTCCTGCATCTCACTATGTAACTACAAAAGATAGAATCGACTTTGCTATAGAAAAAATTGAAGAAGAATTACAAGAAAGAATGGAATACTTTAAAGACAATGATAAATTGTTAGAAGCACAAAGAATAGACCAAAGAACGAAGTATGATATAGAGATGTTAAAAGAAATAGGTTTTTGTCAAGGAATAGAAAATTACTCAAGACATATAACCGGTAGAAAAGAAGGAGAAAAACCATACACACTAATGGATTTCTTCCCAGATGATTTTTTAATAATAATAGACGAGTCCCATGTTACTATTCCACAAATAAGAGGGATGTATGCAGGAGATAAATCGAGAAAGGGATCTCTTATAGATAATGGATTTAGATTGCCTTCTGCATATGACAATAGACCATTAAATTTTGGAGAATTTGAAAGCAATGTAAATCAAGTAGTGTTTGTAACTGCAACTCCAGGACCTTATGAAATAGAAAAGTCTACTTCTATTGCACAACAAATAATAAGACCTACTGGCCTTATAGACCCTGTAGTTGAAGTAAGACCTATATTAAATCAAATAGATGATTTATTAAATGAAATAAATATTAGAACTGAAAAAAATGAAAGAGTTTTAATAACTACTTTAACGAAAAAAATGGCAGAGGATTTAACTAATTATTTAAAAGATGCAGGTGTAAAAGTTAATTATCTACATTCGGATATACTAACTCTAGAGAGGATAGAAATAATAAGAGATTTAAGACTTGGGAAATATGATGTTTTAGTTGGTATCAACTTATTAAGAGAAGGTCTTGATATACCTGAAGTTTCTTTAGTAGCAATATTAGATGCAGATAAAGAAGGTTTCTTGCGTTCAGAAACATCTCTTATACAAACTACAGGAAGAGCTGCTAGAAATGAAAATGGAAAAGTTATAATGTATGCAGATAAAATAACTAATTCTATGAAAAGAGCAATAGATGAAACTAATAGAAGAAGAGAAATCCAAATAAGTTATAATGAAGAACATGGAATAACTCCTAAAACAATTAAGAAAAATATAAGAGATACTATAGAAGCGACTAAAGTTGCAGATGAAGAAATTCAATATGGAATAAAAGATAAAGATAATATGAATATAGAGGAAATAAAACAATCCATAGTAAATCTAAGTGCAGAAATGATAGAATGTGCTCAAAATCTTCAATTTGAAAGAGCAGCACAACTTAGGGACAAGATAAGAGAGTTAGAAGAAAGGATTGAGCAATAATGGATGATAAAATAATAATAAGAGGCGCGAAAGAAAATAATTTAAAAAATATAAATATAGAGATTCCTAGAAATAAATTTATAGTATTTACTGGATTATCTGGATCAGGGAAGTCATCTCTTGCATTTGATACTATATATGCCGAGGGTCAAAGGCGATATGTTGAAAGCTTATCTTCATATGCTAGAATGTTTTTAGGGCAAATGGAAAAGCCTAATGTGGAATATATAGAAGGATTATCACCTGCAATATCTATAGATCAAAAAACCACATCTAAAAACCCTAGATCAACTGTTGGAACTGTTACAGAAATATATGACTACTTAAGATTACTATTTTCTAGAGTAGGAGACGTTCACTGTTCGGTATGTGGTAATAAGATAAGTCAAATGACTGTACAAGAAATAGTTGATAAAATAATGGAGTTTCCTGATAGAACCAAACTTCAAATTTTAGCACCTATAGTAAGAGGTCAAAAAGGAACTCATAAAAAAACTATAGAACATATAAAAAAAGAAGGATTTGTAAGAATAAGAGTAGATGGAGAAAGTTTTGAAGTTACAGATGAAATAGATTTAAATAAAAATCAAAAACATAATATAGAAGTTGTAGTAGATAGAATAATAGTAAAAGAAGGTATTGAAGGAAGATTAGCAGATTCAATTGAAACTGCTATTAAGTTATCAGATGGGCTTGTAATAGGTCAAATAATAGATGGAGAAGAAATATTATATTCAACTAAGTTTGCATGTCCTGAACATGGAATAGGAATAGAAGAGTTGTCTCCAAGAATGTTTTCATTTAACAACCCTTTTGGTGCATGTCCTACTTGTAATGGTCTTGGAGAAAGTAAGGAAGTAGATCCATCACTAGTTATACCTAATCCTGAGCTAAGTATAAAACAAGGGGCAATAGCGCCTTGGTCATCTGTAGGGTCATCAGGTAGTGAAGAAACTTACTATTATAAGATGGTAGATAATCTAGCTCAGAAGTTTGGCGCATCTCTTGATATACCATTTAAAGATTTACCAAGTGACTTTGTTGATGAACTACTATATGGAAGAAATAATATAATATTAGAGTTTGTATTTGATTCTAAATATGGAGGATTTAGACAATATAGAGCTCCATATGAAGGTGTAATACCTAATATTGAAAGACGATATAAAGAAACTAATTCAGAACATGCAAGAGAAAAGCTAGAGGAATTTATGGCTGAAAATCCATGTCATGAGTGTAGGGGAGCTAGGCTTAAAAAAGAAGTTTTATCTGTTTTAGTATCAGGAAAAAATATAATGGAAGTTACTGATATGTCTGTAAGTGAACTTATAGATTTTATAGAGAATATAAATTTAACTCAAAAGCAAAGCTTTATTGCCAGTGAGATATTAAAGGAAGTGAAATCTAGATCTTCTTTCTTAAGAGATGTAGGGTTAAATTATTTGAACTTATCTAGAAAAGCTGGAACTTTATCTGGTGGAGAAGCGCAACGTATAAGACTGGCTACACAAATAGGCTCAGCATTAGTAGGTGTTTTGTATGTTTTAGATGAGCCGAGCATAGGACTTCATCAAAGAGATAATGAAAGACTTATAAAATCACTTAGACATCTAACAAATATCGGAAACACACTGATAGTTGTTGAACATGACGAAGATACCATGTTTGCTTGTGACCATATAGTAGACATAGGACCAGGAGCTGGTATCCATGGTGGCCATATAGTAGCACAAGGTACTGTAGACGAAATAATGAAAAATCCAGATTCTATAACGGGAAGATATCTAAGTGGCGCCAATAAAATTGAAATACCAGAAAAAACTAGAGAAGGAAATGGAAATTATATAGAAATATTAGGAGCTAATGAAAACAACTTAAAAAACATAGACATTAAAATACCTTTAGGAACATTTACATCTATAACTGGAGTATCGGGGTCAGGAAAGAGTACAGTTATAAATGATATACTATACAAGGGAATAGCTTCTAAAATAAATAGATTAAGAGTTAAACCAGGAAAACACAAAGAGATAAAAGGTATAGAAAATATAGATAAAATTATAAATATAGATCAGTCTCCTATAGGAAGAACTCCACGTTCAAATCCTGCTACCTATACAGGTGTATTTGATTTAATAAGAGATTTATTTGCATCTACTAATGAAGCAAAGGCTAGAGGATATAACAAAGGAAGATTTAGTTTTAATGTTAAGGGTGGAAGATGTGAATCCTGTAGAGGTGACGGTATAATAAAAATAGAGATGCACTTCTTACCAGATGTATATGTACCTTGTGAAATATGTAAGGGAGATAGATATAATAGAGAAACTCTTCAAGTTAAATATAAAGGAAAAACTATATCAGATGTATTAAATATGAATGTAGAAGAAGCATTGGAGTTTTTCGAAAATATACCTAATATAAAAAGAAAAATGGAAACCCTTGTGGATGTAGGTTTATCTTATATAACATTAGGTCAGCCGTCTACACAGTTGTCTGGAGGAGAAGCTCAAAGAATAAAACTAGCAACTGAATTAAGCAAAAGACCTACAGGAAAAACATTATATATACTAGATGAGCCTACCACAGGACTTCACATGGCAGATGTGGAGAAGCTTATATATGTATTACAAAGACTTGCCGATACTGGAAATACTATAGTAGTGATAGAACATAACTTAGATGTTATAAAAACTTGCGACTATATAATAGACTTAGGGCCAGAGGGTGGAGATAAAGGTGGAACTATAGTAGCTACTGGAACACCTAGAGATGTTTCTAAAGTAGAGAATTCTCATACTGGAAGTTTCCTAAAAAAATATTTTGAATAGCAAAAAGGGTACTGAATTCAGTACCCTTTTAAATATACAAAACCTTTACTTGAGCAACGGACCTGCTTTTCAAGGTCGTTGGCGACATCAGCATAGCGAATTTTATATAGTTGATGAAATAGCTAATTCTTTTTCATATCCTTTAAGCTCTGAATCAGATCCATAAATAAAGTGACCAGGTCTTATTTCTACCCACTTAGGTTTTTCTGTTTCATATTTATGTATAGAAGGATCGTATTTAATACGTTTTCTATGTCTTTCATGTTCAGGGTCAGGTAATGGTATAGCTGATAATAGTGACTTAGTATATGGATGTAGTGGGTGAGCGTATAACTCTTCAGAAGTAGTTAATTCAACTAATCTACCGTGATGCATAACACCTATACGATCACTTATATACTTAACCATTGATAAGTCATGTGCTATAAATAAATATGTTAGCCCTTTTTCCCTTTGAAGTTTTCTTAATAAGTTAACAACTTGTGCTTGTATAGAAACATCTAGTGCTGATATAGGCTCATCTGCTATTATAAATTCTGGCTCTATAGCTAGAGCTCTTGCTATACCTATACGTTGTCTTTGGCCACCAGAGAATTCATGAGGATATCTACTAGCATGCTGTTCATTAAGACCAACTGTTTGAAGCAATTCATATACCTTTTGCATTCTATCTTCTTTTGAAGAAGATAAACCATGTATATCTAGACCTTCAGCTATTATATCAGCAACAGTCATACGAGGGTTCAAAGAAGCATATGGATCTTGGAAAATCATTTGCATATTTTTATTTAAGAATTTTCTATCTTCTCTAGATAGTTTTTTAGATATGCAATTACCTCTATAATTAATTTCTCCATCAGTAGGATCGTATAGACGAATTATAGTTCTTCCAGTAGTTGATTTACCAGAACCTGATTCACCAACTAACCCAAATGTTTCACCTGCATATATATCAAAAGTTATACCATCAACTGCTTTAACAACAGTTTTTTTGTCTATTTCAAAGTGTTGTTTTAAGTTTTTAACCTCCAAAAGCTTTTCTCTATTCATTATTAGCCACCTTCTTTCTACCAACAGTAATAGGTCTTTCCAATTTTGGAGCCTTTGGATGTAATAACCAAGTAGCTGCATAATGAGTATCGCTTACTTTAAACATTGGTGGCTCAGCTAAAAAGTCTATTTTTAATGCTTGCAAATTACGAAGTGAAAACGCATCTCCCGTTGGAGGGTGCATTAAATCTGGTGGAGTACCAGGTATGTTATATAAATCATTTTCACCTATATCTAAGCTAGGCATAGATCCAAGTAGTCCCCAAGTATATGGGTGTTTAGGATCATAAAATATATCATCAGAAGTACCTACTTCTATTATTTTACCAGCATACATAACTGCAACTCTATCAGCCATATTTGCAACAACACCTAAATCATGTGTAATAAATATAACCGAAACTCCAGTTTTAGATTGGATATCTTTAATAAGTTCTAATATTTGTGCTTGTATAGTAACATCTAGGGCCGTAGTTGGTTCATCTGCTATTAGTACCTTTGGATTACAAGCAAGAGCTATAGCTATGACTATACGTTGACGCATACCACCTGAAAATTGATGTGGGTATTGTTTGAATCTCTTTTCAGGAAATTCGATACCAACAAGGTCTATAAGTTCAATAGCTTTTTTCTTAGCTTCCTCTTTACTAAGTCCTTGATGTTTTATTATACCTTCCATTATTTGCTTACCTATATTCATAGTTGGATTCAAAGAAGTCATAGGATCTTGGAATATCATCGCAATGTCTCTTCCTCTAATTTGTTGCATATCCCCCTCTGACAACTTAGTAAGGTCTTTATCATGAAATAATATTTCACCATCTTTAATATACCCATTAGAAGCAAGTATTCCCATTATAGTTTTAGAAGCAACAGACTTACCAGAACCAGATTCACCTACTATAGCTAGTGTTTCGCCTTTATATAAATCAAAAGTAACTCCTCTTACGGCTTGAACCTCACCACCATGAGTTTTGAAGTTAACACATAAATTTTTTACTTGTAATAATTTCTCCAATATTTTCATCCCCCTTCTCACTATTGATTACGCATTTTAGGGTCAACAGCGTCTCTTAATCCATCTGCTACTAAGTTAAAACTTAACATTAACAAACAAACAACAGATGAAGGTATAAACATCATATAAGGATTTGTTTGTAATGTTTTAAATCCATCGCTTATTAATGAACCAAGTGAAGCATATGGAGGTTGTAAACCTAACCCGATAAAACTTAAGAATGCCTCATAAAATATAGCAGTTGGTAGAGTAAACATCATCATAACTACAACAGGTGCAACAACATTAGGAACTAAGTGTTTTCTTATAAGTTGAGCATCTGAAGCACCTAATGTTCTAGAAGCTAATACGAATTCTTGGTTTTTTAACTTTAAAATTTGACCACGAACAACCCTAGACATTCCTATCCAACCTGTTACAACCATTGCTAGTGATAATGATAGTATACCAGGTCTGAATACCATTATAAACAATGTAACAACAACTAAGCTTGGAATCCCAACCAAAACCTCTACGATACGTTGCATTATAATATCTACTTTTCCCCCATAGTATGCCGATACACCACCGTAAGTAACCCCAACTAAAACATCACATACTGCTGCCAATACAGCTATATATAACGAAATTCTAGCTCCTGTCCATACACGTGTCCATAAATCACGGCCTAGTTCATCTGTACCAAACCAATAAGCAGTATCGACACCTTTTTCCTTATATACATCAACACCATCTGAGTTTTTACCATCAAATATACCAAGAGGAGCAAGTAAAGTCATTTTAGGTGGCATTTTCGCATGATATAAATTTTGTTGATCGTACTTGTATTTTGAGAACATAGGTGCAAATATAGTGAAAATTACTAACAAACATATTATAGATAAACCTACGATTGCACCCTTATTTTTAAATAATCTTATTCTAGCATCTTGCCAAAATGTTAAGCTTGGTCTAGTTATTATTTCATGTTGAGCCTCATCTGCAGGGTCCAACAAAAATAAATCATCATTTAGTTCAATTTCTTTATCATCTATAATTACTTTATCAATAGCCATTATGCTTTCCCTCCTGCTAAACGTATTCTTGGATCAATTAATCCGTAAAGTATGTCAACAATTAATATAACACCTATGTAGAAAGCACTATAGAATATAGCAACTCCAGATATAACAAATAAATCATTAGTTGTTATAGCAGTTACTAATAAGTCACCTAATCCTGGAACTGCAAAAACTTTTTCAACAACTAGAGATCCTGTAAGTAAACCAACTACTAAAGGACCTAATACAGTAATAACAGGTATTAATGCATTTCTAAGTCCATGTTTTATTATAACTCCCCTTCTGCTTAAGCCTTTAGCCCTTGCAGTAATTATATAATCCGAGCCCATAACTTCTATAAGTTCTGTTCTTGTAAAACGAGCAACTGTAGCTAATGTGAAAAGCGATAAAGCCATAGTTGGAAGTACAGTCCATATATATCTAAAGTCAGAACCGAACGGAACACCCCATGTAACAGGGAATAATCCTGTGCCTCTAGCAACAAATAATTGCAATATGGCGGCAAACACGAATGCTGGAACGGATACTCCAATTACTGATAAAACCGTAGCGCAATAATCCCAAATTGTATTACGATTAAGAGCAGCTACTATACCTAGCATTAGACCTAAGAATGTACCTAGACATATTGCTTGAACACCTAACATTGATGATGGAGCAATACGAGTTGCTATTATATCTTCAACTTTTTTATTATCCCATTTAAAAGATGTTCCTAAATCCCCAGTAAATACCCCTGTTAAATACTTAGCATATTGAACTGGAAGAGGAGCATCTAGCCCATATTGCTTTTCGATCAATTCAATTTGAGTAGGACTTAGTTTCTCATCATTAAATGGAGATCCTGGTAAAAGCCTTACTAGAAAAAAAGTAAACGAGATGACAACTATTAGTGTCAAAAACATGTAAATCAGACGATTTAATATATAGCGAGTCATCGCTACACCCCCTTGAAAAATTTTTTGTTTTTAAATATTTACATATTTATAAAAATTCTGAACAATGAGCTCAGAAATTCTCAACACTTATTTATATGCATGTACCAACACTAAAAATACAATTTTTATGTTTAAATTTTTTAATATGATTAAATATAAAAAAGGTATATAAGTTCTTATATAGTATTATTGTATATAATAAAGCTTACTATAAATGTAATAGTAGATATACAAATCCCTGATGATAATAAAAATCTTGTACTAGAAAACTCAATTTTTTTATTTAAATAATCTTCTATTTTAATATTACTTTCTCCTTCAAATAACACTTTATTTTTATTTGAATTTTGAAACAATTTATTAAAAGAGTATAATGTTAAATTAAAAAAGCCTTTTTCACCAACGTACAATAAAATTCCAAGTCCTAGGTACAACATACCTATGGTAAATGAAGAATTTATAAATGCAAATTTTTCAAATCCATTTATAGCCGAATACAAAAAGCTAATTATTAAGCTAGATAATATAAAACAAAACGATTTTTTCAACATATTCACTCCTTAGTAATCATATATTTATTTTAGGTTTAGAAATATAGTATCATAAAAACGATACTTTGCAAATATTGCAAAAATAAAAAAATGTTAAAAAATTGAAAAAATATAATGATTTTTTTGATTTTATCTAGTATAATTACTATAACCAAAATTTATTTAAATTTTTAGGGGGGTAAACACATGGTATTAAGAAAAAGATTAGCAATGATATTAGCAGCTTCAGCAATAAGTGCTACTGCACTAGTAGGATGTACTAGTACAGGAGGAACATCTACTGGAGGTGGAGAAGGAGATCCATATGCAGTATTAGCAAACCAAAATGCTAGAAAAGCTATAGCTATGGCTATAGACAAGCAACAATTGGTTGATGTTATACTAAATGATGGTTCTGTTCCAGTTAATTATTTCACTCCATCAAAACTAGCTATCGACAATGAAGGAAAAGACTACCGTGATGTAGCAGGGGACATGGGGATAGCTTATAACGCAGAGGAAGCTAAAAAAGCTTGGGAAGCAGCTAAAAAAGAAGTTGGATTTGATACAGTTAAAATAGAATTCTTAACTTATGATACTGAAACAAGTAAGAAGAGTAGTGAATACATACAGTCACAGTTAGAAACTAACTTACCTGGAATAGATGTTGAAATAAAACAACAACCATTTAAGCAAAAACTAGACTTAGAAACTAAAGGACAATTTAATATGTCATATGCTGGATGGGGTGCTGACTACCCAGACCCACTAACATTCTTAGAAACATTTGTAACAGATGCTCAATATGCTGCTAAGGTTGATTATAGCAATGCTGAATTTGATAAATTAATAAAGGCAGCTAAAGAGTCTACAGATGTTAAAGAAAGCTGGGCTAAATATGCAGAAGCTGAAAAAATGTTCTTAGATGAGGCATTCTTAATTCCAATATATCAAAGAGGGGATTCAGTAGTTTCAAGAGAGTATGTTAAAGATATAGTAGAACACTCTTATGGAGCAGACTTTACTTATAAGTGGGCTTCTGTAGAAGGGAAAGAAGCATTAAACTTAGCTGATTCTTCTGATATACCATCAATGGACGTAAGTAAAGCTACAGATTCAGTTTCATTTAACGTTATAAACAACACTATGGAAGGTTTAACTAGAGTTCAAAAAGATGGAACAATAGGGCCAGCTATGGCAGAAAGTTGGGAAGCTTCTGAAGATCAAAAGACATGGACATTTAAAATAAGAAAAGGTGCTAAATGGTCTAACGGAGATACTGTAACTGCTAAAGACTTTGAATATTCATGGAAGAGAACTTTAGATCCAGCAACAGCTTCTGAATATGGATATATACTTTATGATATAGTTGGTGCTAGTGATTATAATACAGGAAAAACTACAGATGCAAATGCTGTAGGGGTTAAAGCTTTAGATGATAATACATTACAAGTAACTTTAAATAGACCTGTTAACTACTTCGATAAATTAATGGCATTCCAAATATTCTATCCACAAAATGAAAAAGTTATTAAAGCGCAAGGTGACAAGTATGGTACTACATTAGAGTCAGTAGTATACAACGGTCCATTCACTTTAACAAATTGGAAGTTAGAAGACCAATATACTATGAGCAAAAATGCTAATTACTGGGATGCAAGTGCTGTTAAGTTAAAAACAATAAATACTAAGATAGTTAAAGATATAAATGCTGTTGTAAACTTATATGAAACTAACGAAATAGATAGAATAAACAGATTATCTGCTGAACACGTAGATAAGTACAAAGATTCTAAAGAATTCCATACTAAGGGAATGGCATCAACTTATTTCTTATTAGTAAAAAATGGAGAAAAGAAATAATATAAAATAAATAACTGAAATATAAAAGCTGATGAGGAAACTCATCAGCTTTTTTAACTTATTATAGATAAAAACAATGTAGATATAAAATAAATTGTAAATAGTAGTCCTAGACAAGCAGAAAGGTTTTTCAGCTTCTCCGAGACGACCGGACTGTCACCAGTGGACATCGCCCAAATCACACTCCTTAAAATTATAGTTAATATAATTATATCATATATATATTATTTTTAAAAGAATATACAAAACATATATAAATATGGGTATAATTTATTATATAGTTTAATTATAGAGGTGAAAAATTTGTTTGATATACAAGAACAGCTAAAAAAACTTCCAGATAATCCTGGAGTTTATTTGATGAAGGATAAATACAATAATGTTATATACGTTGGAAAGGCTATATCATTAAAAAATAGAGTTAGACAGTATTTTCAATCTTCAAAAAATCATTCTTCTAAAGTAAAATCTATGGTAAAAAACATATATAGTTTTGAATATATAATAACTGATTCTGAATTAGAAGCTCTTATATTAGAGTGTAATCTTATAAAACAATATAAACCAAAGTACAATGTACTCTTAAGAGATGATAAAACATATCCCTATATAAAGGTAAGTGTTAACGAGGAATTCCCAAGGATATTAAAAGTTAGAAAAATACAAAAGGATAAAGCTAGGTACTTTGGACCTTACACAAACATATCAGCAGTTAATGATACTTTAGAAATAATAAAAAATACATATCCAATAAGAAGTTGTAGTATAGATATAAACAAGGCTATAGAAAAAAAACAAAGGCCATGTTTAAATTATCATATAAAAAAGTGTGTTGGACCTTGTACTGGAAATATATCTAAAGAAGAATATAGAAAAATGATAGATGAAATATTGTTATTTCTATCAGGAAAAGAAGAATATTTAATAGAATATTTAAAGGAAAAAATGGAAGAAGCATCAAAAAGCTTTAATTTTGAAGAAGCAGCTGGCTATAGAGATAAAATAAAAAGTTTGCAAGATATGATAGAAAAGCAAAAAGTTGTATCAACTACTAGTGATTTAGACCAAGATGTTATAGCTATGGCAAGGGCACATGATGAAGCCTGTGTTCAAGTGTTTTTTATAAGAGGTGGAAAAATAGTAGGAAGAGAGCATTATATATTAGAAGGTGTAATGGAAATCGAAAGGCCAGCTATATTTGCATCATTTATAAAACAATTTTATTCATCACAAGATTTTATACCTAAAGAATTATTAATAGAAGATGAAGTAGAGGATCAAATAGTAATAGAGAAGTGGTTAGAATCTAAAAAGGGTCAGAAGGTAAGTATAAAAATACCTCAAAAAGGTGACAAGAAAGAATTAATAGAAATGGTAAGAAAAAATGCCATTGAGTATTTAGAGAAGTTTTCTCATGTTAATAAGGTACAATATGAAAAAACTACGGGAGTACTTAGTGAACTAAAAGACTTATTGAATCTAGATAAAATACCAAAGAAAATAGAAGCTTATGATATATCTAATATACAAGGGGTGGATTCAATTGGGTCTATGGTAGTATTTACTAATGGAAAAAAAGATAAAAAAGAATATAGAAGGTTTAAAATAAAGACAGTTATAGGGCCTAATGACTATGCATCTATGGCAGAGATAGTTGAAAGAAGATTAAAGTATGGAAATTTTCCAGATGTTATTATGGTAGATGGTGGTATTGGACAAGTTAGTGCGGTAGAAAATGTACTTAGTAGTTATGGTGTCGATATTCCTCTATGGGGAATGTATAAAGACGATAAACATCGAACTAAAGGACTTATTTCCCGGGAAAAGGAAATAGAACTCGATAAAAGTTCTAACATATATAAATTTGTCGCAAGTATTCAAGAAGAAGTTCATAATTTTGCTATAACTTATCACAGGAGTTTGAGAAATAAGCATATAACTAAATCAGCTTTAGATGATATACAAGGGATAGGCGAAAAAAGAAAAAAGGCGCTATTAAGTCATTTTAAAAGTATAGATAATATAAAAAAAGCAGACATAGGGGAATTGCAACAGGTAGAAGGAATGAATAAAACATCAGCAGAAAGTGTGTATAATTTCTTTAGGAAGGAAACTTAAGTATGTCAGAACATGAAAAGAAAGTATCAATTAAGGATATTATAAGAGATTTAAAATTGGATATTATATATATGCCGGAGGATAAAGAGTATTTCGTTTATTCTCAGGATATAAATAGACCAGGGCTTCAATATGCAGGTTATTTTGAACACTTTGCTTATGACAGAATTCAAATAGTTGGCAAGGGAGAATATACATATTTTCAATACATGGATGGTAAAACTAGAGAAGAAAGACTAGATAAAATATTTTCCTATGAAATACCTGCCATGATACTTACAAGAGGGCTGGAAGTTAATGAAGACGCTATGAAAATGGCGAAAAAGCATAAAAGGGTTATATTATCTACAAAAAGCAATACAACTAGATTTATAAATAGACTATCAAATTATCTCGATGCATTTTTAGCTCCATCAATAACTATACATGGAGTTTTAGTAGATATATATGGAATAGGTGTTTTAATTAAAGGTGAAAGCAGTATAGGCAAGTCAGAGACTGCATTAGAACTTGTACAAAGAGGGCATAGATTGGTAGCCGATGATGCTGTAGAAATAAAAAAAACCGACGATACTGTAGTAGTTGGGCAATCACCTGAACTTATAAGACACTTTATGGAAATAAGAGGTATTGGTATAATTGATATAAGAAGTTTATATGGTGTTGGAGCAGTAAAAAATACTAAAAAAATAGATATGATAGTATACCTTGAAAGTTGGGATGAAAGTAATTATTACGATAGGTTAGGGTTAGATAAAGAATATGAAGAAATAATGGGCATACCTGTTGAAAAGCTAGTTGTACCAGTTAAGCCGGGAAGAAATACGGCTATGATACTAGAAGTTGCATCTATGAACTTTAGACAACGTGGAATGGGCTATGATGCTGCTCTAGAATTTACAGAAAAACTTGCACAACGTATAGAAAGTCAAAGAAAATAAGGTGCTCTCAAAGAGAGTACCTTATTTTTAAATTTCCAACTTATAAATTTGAGCAAGGTCCCATATGGTCGTTGGCGACATGAGCGTAGCGAATTTTTATTTCTTTATTATAGCTCCGTACTTGCAATTATCTATGCAAGCGCCACATTTTAAGCATTTGTTAATGTCTACTCTATGCTTTATTTTTACCCTTCCAGATATAGCATTTGCAGGGCAAATTCTAGAACATTTAGTGCAGCCTATACACTTATCAGTTATATAGAAGTTTAAGAGTCCATGGCATTTACCAGCTGGACATTTTTTATCTATAACGTGAGCCCTATATTCATCCATAAAATATTCAAGTGTACTTAAAACAGGGTTAGGAGCAGATTTACCTAATCCACATAGAGAGGTAGTTTTTATAGTTTTTCCTAAGTTTTGTAAAAATTCTAAATCCTTTTCTGTACCTTTCCCTTCTGTTATTTTAGTTAATATTTCATATAAACGTTTAGTCCCTAAACGGCAAGGTGAACATTTACCACAAGATTCTTCAACTGTAAATTCCAAGAAGAACTTAGCTATATCCACCATACAATCAGAATCATCAAGAACCAACATACCACCAGAGCCCATCATAGAACCTATAGAACTTAATGAATCAAAGTCAATAGGAATATCTAAGTGTTTAACAGGTATACATCCGCCTGATGGGCCTCCAGTTTGAACAGCTTTAAACTCTCTATTTTCAGGTATTCCTCCGCCTATTTCATAAACTATTTCTCTTAAAGTAGTACCCATGGGAACTTCAACAAGACCCGTGTTAGTTATTTTACCTCCAAGTGCAAAAACCTTAGTCCCTGATGATTTTTCTGTACCAATTTCTTTATACCATTGACCGCCGTTATTTATTATTATAGGGATATTTGCAAATGTCTCTACATTATTTAAGCAAGTTGGCTTTTCCCATAATCCTTTCTTAGAAGAAGAATGAATTTTCATTCTAGGCTCTCCACGTTTTCCTTCTATAGAGTGCATTAAAGCAGTACCTTCTCCACATACGAATGCTCCCGCGCCGTACTTAAGTTCTATATCAAAATTAAAATCAGTTCCTAATATATTTTTTCCTAATAAACCTAATTCCTTGGCTTGGCTTATTGCAATTTTTAATTTCTGTATTACAAGTGGATATTCTGCACGAATATATATATATCCAGTATCAGCTCCTATAGCATATCCACATATGGCCATAGCTTCTAATACGCTGTGAGGATCACCTTCAAGTACAGATCTATCCATAAATGCCCCTGGATCACCTTCGTCAGCATTACATATTACGTATTTTTGATCACTTTGAGCTACTTTTGTAGATTCCCATTTAACACCTGTTGGGAAACCTGCACCACCCCTACCTCTTAAGCCAGATAATTTAATTTCGTTTATAACATCATCTTGACTCATTGAAGTTACACATTTTCCAAGGGCTATATATCCTTCATTTGCTATGTACTCATTTATATCTTCAGGGTTTATAAGACCACAATTTCTTAAAGC
The DNA here is from genome assembly GCF_059569055.1 of Sporacetigenium mesophilum DSM 16796. Classification (NCBI taxonomy): domain Bacteria; kingdom Bacillati; phylum Bacillota; class Clostridia; order Peptostreptococcales; family Tepidibacteraceae; genus Sporacetigenium; species Sporacetigenium mesophilum. The sequence continues at coordinate 16,602 of NZ_JCANUR010000002.1, forward strand.
TACACGACTTTGCTTTTTATAAAATGACATATCATGGTGACTATGAACTCTTTGTTTTATAGAAGGTTCCTCAAATAATAATTTTTCAACAGGATTTCCATTAATTAAATGTTCTTTAACTATTTCTTCAGTATCATCTGGAGAAACTCTTACATAAAATACATTATCTGGTTGAATTTTAATTATAGGACCTTCAGCACAAAACCCAAAACATCCCGTTGATGACACAGAAACACTTTCTTCAAGACCAGCATTTTTTATATGAATATTTAAATTTTCTATTATTTCTTCGCCTTTAGATGATCGGCATCCTGTATCCCCACATACCAATATATTTCTTTTGGTTATTTCACCACTAAATGAACCATCTCTTAGTTCTAACATAGGTTTTACTTTATCTCTTAAATAAAATAACTCATTTATTGAGTTTATTTTAGTCATAATGATATCCCCCTTTAGTCCCTATTAAGCTTCCGAGAGAGAAGCTTCTAATTCTGTTGGAACATTTTTGAATTCTTCTAATATACCTGTAACATCTTCAGGCTTTACATGTCCATAAACTTTATCATTTACAACAACGACAGGAGCTAGACCACATGCGCCTACACATCTTAAACCATCTATACTAAATAAAAGGTCGTTGGTTGTCTGACCAGATTGTATACCTAATTGTTTTTCAAATTCAACTAATATCTTATCAGATCCTTTGACAAAGCATACTGTACCTAAACATACATTAATTTTATATTTCCCTTTTGGTTCAGTTGTAAAATATGAGTAAAAGCTTACAACTCCATAAACTTTAGCAGGCGATAAGTTTAGCTTATCAGCAACATAAAGTTGAACTTCTTTTGGCAAATATCCAAATATACCTTGAGCCCTGTGTAGTACTTCTATTAAAGCACCTTCTTTTGATGGAATAGAATTTATAAAATCCTTCAATTCATCGAATTTTTGAGCGTTTTTCGTGTAAAAATCGCACATTTAGTTCATCCCCCTTATTTACAAAACCCTTATATTTAATAAATATGTAATAAAAATAATGCATATAAAATAAGTATATTAAAAGAAATTAAAAATGATTCTAAAGGTTTTGCTAACTCTTTTATGTAAGTATATTATACTATAATTGTTTATTTAACAAAAAGCCTTTGATGGTAAATATTTCTATTATTTAATATCTATCTTATACATTGAAAATTAAAATAGCTGGAATAAAATATATTACTCCAGCTAAAAATATTTAAATTATTTTTATATTGTAACCTTTTCTCTTTTAAAGTAGTGAGTATGAAGAAGTTCGTGTGATTTCTCTCCGTATGGTTCTCCTAAGAATTCTTCATATATCTTTTTAATATCTGGATTTTCATGAGATTTACGTATTTCTTTATTTGCATCTATTTTATATAATGCAGCAGCACGCTCTTTTACTATATCGTAATTTCCAAGGTGATAAGGTTGACCACCACCAGCTATACATCCTCCAGGACAAGCCATTATCTCAATTATATGATATTTAGATTTTCCACTTTGTACATCTTCAAGAAGTTTTCTAGCATTACCTAAGCTACTAGCAACAGCTACATTTACGTCCGTGCCAGCTATATTTATAGTAGCTTCTTTTATACCGTCTATACCTCTTAAGTTTTCAAAGTCAACTTTTTCTAGAGTTTCTCCAGTTATCCATTCATAAGCTGTACGTAGAGCAGCTTCTAAAACTCCACCTGTAGCTCCAAATATAGAACCAGCACCAGTAGATTGACCTAATGGATTGTCAAAATCATCTTCTTCAAGATTTGATAAATCTATACCTGCCTCCTTCAACATTTTAGCAAGTTCTCTTGTAGTTAAAACAACATCAACATCACTTACGCCTTCATTTGAAAGTTCAGGTCTAGCTGCTTCATATTTTTTAGCAACACATGGCATTATAGATACTACAGTCATATCCTTTGGTTCTAATCCCATCTTAGGAGCTAAATAAGCCTTAGCTACAGCACCAAACATTTCTTGTGGTGACTTACAAGTAGAAGGTATATCTAATAAATCTGGGAATTGATGTTCAAAGAACTTAACCCATGCAGGGCAGCAACTTGTAAGTATAGGTAAAGATTCATTTTCTTTAAATCTATGGATAAACTCTGAAGCTTCTTCCATTATAGTCAAATCAGCAGCAAAGTTAGTATCAAATACCATTTTAAATCCAAGTTTTCTTAAAGCAGTTACCATTTTACCTGTAGCTATAGAACCAGGCTCCATGCCAAATTCTTCACCAAGAGCAACTCTAACAGCTGGGGCAACCTGAACTACAACTGTTTTATTTTTATTATCTAAAAGATCCCAAACCTTAGATATATTGCTAACTTCTGTTAATGCACCAGTAGGGCATACCGCTACACATTGACCACAGAACGTGCAATATGTCTCATGCATAGGAAGATTATAGAATGTTCCTACAACAGTATTAAATCCACGATTAATTCCAGATAGTGCACCTACTGTTTGAACATCGTTACACATAGTTTCACATCTTCTACATAATATACATTTATCCAGGTCTTTTATTATTGACTTACTTGATTTATCCAATCCAAAGTTAGTTCGCTCACCTTGATATCTTATTTGTCTTATACCTAAGTCAGCAGATATGCTTTGAAGTTCACATCCACCATTTTTATCACACACTAGACAATCTTGAGGATGATTAGATAATAATAATTCTACTACAGTTCTACGAGCTCTTATAGCTTTTAAAGAATCTGTTTTAACTTCCATACCTTCTGATATATGAGTAGCACAAGCTGGAACTAAACCTCTCGTAGTTTCAACCATACATACACGACATGAAGCACATTGGTTTACCATTTTTATATCACATAAATCAAAATGACATAATGTAGGTACTTTTATATTTAAAGATTTAGCTATATCAAGTATAGTTTGACCTTTTTCTCCTTGAACTTGTTGCCCATTTACAGTTAGATTAACTAAACTCATTGTCATAACCCCCTTGTTAAATTATTTCTTTACTATAGCGCCGAACTTACAGCTATCTATGCAAGCACCACATTTTAAACATTTATCAATATCTACTTCGTGCTTTTCTTTTACTTTTCCAGATATAGCACTAGCAGGACATATTCTAGAACACTTAGTACATCCTATACACGTATCAGTAATATAGAAGTTTAGAAGTGCTTGGCATTTGCCCGTTGGACATTTTTTATCTATAACATGAGCTCTATATTCATCCATAAAATATTCAAGAGTACTAAGTACTGGGTTAGGGGCACATTTACCTAATCCACATAAGGAAGTCTCTTTTATATTCGAAGCTAGATTTTGTAAATCATCTAGATCCTTTTCTGTACCTTTTCCTTCTGTTATCTTAGTTAACATTTCATGTAAACGCTTGTTTCCTATACGGCAAGGTGTACATTTACCACAAGATTCTTCAACTGTAAATTCTAAGAAGAATTTAGCTATATCAACCATACAATCAGAATCATCAAGAACCAACATACCACCAGAACCCATCATAGAACCTATAGAGCTCAATGATCCAAAATCAATAGGAGTATCTAGGTGTTTAGATGGTATGCATCCACCAGATGGACCTCCAGTTTGAACAGCTTTAAACTCTCTACCCTCAGGTATTCCACCACCTATTTCAAACACTATTTCTCTTAGAGTAGTACCCATAGGAACCTCAACAAGACCTACATTGTTAACCTTCCCACCAAGAGCAAAAACCTTAGTTCCTGATGAATTTTCCGTACCCATTTCTTTATACCATTGACCACCGTTATTTATTATTATAGGTATATTAGCCAAAGTTTCTACGTTGTTCATACAAGTTGGTTTTGCCCATAATCCTTGTTCAGTAGGGAAGACTATGTTCATCTTAGGTTCTCCACGTTTTCCTTCAATAGAATGTATTAGAGCAGTACCTTCTCCACATACGAATGCGCCAGCACCGTATTTAAGTTCTATATCAAAATTAAAATCTGTCCCTAATATATTCTTACCTAATAAACCTAACTCTCTAGCTTGATTTATTGCAACCTCTAACCTGTGTATCGCAAGTGGATATTCAGCACGAATATATATATATCCAGTATCTGCTCCTATTGAATATCCACATATAGCCATAGCCTCTAGTACGCTGTGTGGATCTCCTTCAAGTATAGATCTATCCATAAATGCCCCTGGGTCACCTTCATCGGCATTACATATTACATATTTTTTATCATTTTCAGATGCCTTCGCTGCCTCCCACTTAATGCCTGATGGGAAACCTGCACCACCTCTACCTCTTAGTGCAGATAGTTTTATTTCACTAATAACATCATCTTCACTTAATGAAGACAGACATTTTCCTAAAGCTAGATATCCTTCGCTCGCTATATATTCATTTATGTCTTCTGGGTTTATAAGACCACAGTTTCTCAAAGCTATACGACTTTGTTTTTTATAAAATGACATATCGTGATGTCTATGAACTTTTTGCTTTATAGAAGGTTCTTCAAATAATAATCTATCTACATGATTACCATTAACTAAATGTTCTTTAACTATTTCCTCTGCATCATTTGGGAAAACCTTTACGTAAAATACATCGTCAGGATGAACTTTAACTATAGGTCCTTCAGCACAGAAACCAAAGCATCCAGTTAATGATACAGAAACTTTATCATCAAGACCGGCATTTTTTATATGAATGTTCAGATTTTCTATTAATTTTTCACTTTGAGATGATTGACAACCTGTACCACCACATACTAATATACTTCTTTTTGTTATTTCACCGCTAAAAGATTCATCTCTTAGTTCTAATAGAGGCTTTACATGATTTCTTAAAGATAATAATTCATTTATTGATTGTATTTTAGCCATACTAATATCCCCCTCTAGTTATTTTACGCTTCTGCAGAAGCAGGTTCTAGCTCTGTTGGAACTTGCTTATATTCTTCTAATATACCTGCAACGTTTTCAGGTTTTACGTGTCCATAAACTTTTTCATTTATAACAACAACTGGAGCTAAGCCACATGCACCTACACATCTTAATCCATCTAAACTAAATCCAAGATCTTTAGTTGTCTGCCCTGATTTTATACCCAATTGTTTTTCAAATTCAGCCAGTATTTTATCAGCTCCTTTTACAAAGCATACTGTACCTAAACATACGTTAATTTTATATTTTCCTTTTGGCTCTGTTGCAAAGTATGAGTAGAAGCTAACAACACCATAAACATGAGCTGGAGATATATTCAACTTTTCTGATACATAAAGTTGAACTTCTTTTGGTAAATAACCAAATATTTCCTGAGCCTTATGAAGAACTTGTATTAAAGCTCCTTTTTTATCAGGGATAGAGCTTATAAATTCTTCCAATCTGTTAATTTTTTCACTATTCTTCGTATAAAAGTTGCACATTTCCTTTGACCTCCCCATTTAATAAAAGTCTTAAAATAATGTTATATCCCAAAATATGGAGTTATATGAATTAAGTTCCAAAGGAACAATGGGATAATTATAAAAATTTATCAATCTTTATCTTACAAAATATATTATAATATAATTATCAAATTAATAAAAGAGTTTTTGCTAGTCAAAATAACAAAAATACTTTAAAATATTAATTAATAAATAAAATAAAACTCAAAATGAAAAGCATTTTGGTAAGACCACTTTAAAAAATTATGTCAAACAATTGACAAGTATAAAAAATAGGAGGGTATATTATGAAAGATTGTAATATAATTAACGAAAATAGAATAATTGATTTATTAAATAAAGGTAAGGAGTTAAGTAAATCAAAATTACAAGAAATAATAAGAAAATCTAAAGATTGTATGGGATTAGATTTATCAGAGGCTGCAGCTTTATTACAAATAGAAGATGAAGATTTATTAGAAGAGATGTTTGAGTCTGCAAGAGAGATAAAAGAAAAGATATATGGTAATAGAATAGTAATATTTACACCACTATATACTAGCAACCAATGTACTAATAACTGCTTATATTGTGGTTTTAGGGTTACAAATAAGGAACTTCATAGAAGAACTTTAAATTACGATGAAATAGTAAATGAAGCAAAGTCAATAGAAAAAAGCGGTCATAAAAGAATACTTTTAGTTTTGGGTGAAGATCAAAGATATGCAACAATAGACCATATAACTAATAGTGTAAAATTTATTTATGAAAACGTTGATATAAGAAGAATAAATGTAAATTGTGCTCCTTTATCAGTAGAAGATTTTAAAAAACTGAAAGAAGCTGCTATAGGAACTTACCAAATATTCCAAGAAACATACCACAGAGAAACTTATGCAAAAATGCATGTAAGCGGATCAAAATCTGATTATGATTATAGATTAACTGCTGTAGAAAGAGCTTTTGAGGCTGGAATAGATGATGTAGGTATAGGAGCGTTGTTAGGTTTATATGATTACAAATTTGATGTACTAGGGACTTTGATGCATGCTGAATATCTAGATCAAAAGTACAACATAGGGCCTCATACTATATCTATGCCTAGACTTAAGCCAGCAATAGGGTCAGATTTAGATGAAGTGCCTTATCCTCTTAGTGATACAGATATAAAGAAAGTAGTTGCAATATATAGAATGACAGCTCCGTATACTGGTATAATACTATCTACTAGAGAAAGTGCTGCTTTAAGAGATGAACTAATAGAATTAGGGGTATCACAAATGTCAGCTGGTTCTAAAGTAAATCCAGGAGGATATGAGGAAGAAGATAATCAAGCTACTCAATTCGAAACATCTGATGAAAGAAGTTTAGATGAAATATTACAAGTTATATGTAAACAAGGACATTTACCTAGTTTCTGTACAGCATGTTATAGAAAACAAAGAACGGGTGAGGCATTTATGGAACTTGCGAAACATGGAGATATAAATGAGTTTTGTCAACCTAACTCAATGTTGACTTTTAAAGAAAATCTAGTTAATGTTGCATCAAAAGAAACGAAGGAATTAGGTGAAAAATTAATAGAGCAAGAACTTGATAAAATGAAAGAAGGAAAGTTTAAACAAGAAGTTATTAAAAGACTAAAAGAAATAGAAGAAGGTAAGAAAGACTTATATTTTTAAAATACTATAAAATATAATATTAAAGGTTTTAATAGCGGGAGTAAATATAATGAGGGTTATATTTACTCCCGCTAAATACATTTAAATTATTTTTTTATTATAGCTCCAAACTTACAGCTATCCATACAAGCATTACATTTTAAACATTTATCAATATCTATTTCATGTTTTTCTTTTACTTTTCCAGATATAGCACTAGCAGGACATATTCTAGAACATTTAGTACATCCTATACACTTATCAGTTATATAGAAATTTAGAAGGGCTTGACACTTGCCAGTTGGACACTTTTTATCTATAACATGAGCTCTATACTCATCCATAAAATACTCAAGAGTACTAAGTACTGGGTTAGGAGCACATTTACCTAGTCCACATAAAGAAGTATCTTTTATAATTTGTGCTAAGTTTCGTAAGTCATCTAAATCTTTTTCTGTTCCTTTTCCTTCAGTTATCTTAGTCAATATTTCGTGTAGACGCTTGGTCCCTATACGACAAGGTGTACATTTACCGCAAGATTCTTCAACTGTAAATTCTAAGAAGAATTTAGATATATTAACCATACAATCAGAATCATCAAGAACTAGCATACCACCAGAGCCCATCATAGAACCTATATCACTTAATGACCCAAAATCAATAGGAGTATCTAAGTGTTTAGAAGGGATACATCCACCTGATGGTCCTCCAGTTTGAACAGCTTTAAATCCTCTATCATTAGGTATTCCTCCACCTATTTCATATACTATTTCTCTTAGTGTAGTACCCATAGGAACCTCAACAAGACCTACGTTGTTAACCTTTCCACCAAGTGCAAAAACCTTAGTTCCTGATGAATTTTCTGTACCCATATCTTTATACCATTGACCACCGTTATTTATTATTATAGGTATATTAGCAAAAGTTTCTACGTTATTCATACAAGTTGGTTTATCCCATAATCCTCTTTCAGTAGGGAAGAATATATTCATTTTAGGTTCTCCGCGTTTTCCCTCAATAGAATGTATTAGAGCGGTACCTTCTCCACACACAAATGCTCCAGCACCGTACTTAAGCTCTATATCAAAATTAAATTCTGTTCCCAATATATTTTTTCCTAATAAACCTAATTCTCTAGCTTGGTTTATTGCAACCTCCAACCTGTGTATTGCAAGTGGATATTCAGCGCGAATATATATATATCCAGTATCTGCTCCTATAGAATACCCACATATAGCCATTGCTTCTAACACACTATGAGGGTCACCTTCAAGTATAGATCTATCCATAAATGCCCCTGGGTCACCTTCATCAGCATTACATATTACATATTTTTGATTATTTTCAGATTTCTTTGCGGATTCCCATTTAACACCTGTTGGAAAACCTGCACCGCCTCTTCCTCTTAATGATGATAATTTTATTTCATTAATAACTTCATCTTCACCTAATGAAGATAGACATTTCCCTAAAGCTAGATATCCTTCACTTGCGATATATTCGTGAATGTCTTCTGGATTTATATGACCGCAGTTTCTCAAAGCAATACGGCTTTGTTTTTTATAGAATGACATATCGTGATGTCTATGTACTTTTTGCTTTATGGAAGGTTCTTCAAACACTAATCTATCTACATGATTTCCGTTAAGTATATGTTCTTTAATTATTTCTTCTGTATCACTTGGTGAAACTCTTACGTAAAATACATCGTCAGGATGAACTTTAACTATAGGACCTTCAGCACAGAAACCAAAGCATCCTGTTAATGATACACGAACATCATTTTCAAGACCTACATTTTTTATATGAGTCTTAAAGTTTTCTATTATTTTTTCACTTTGAGATGATTGGCAACCTGTACCACCACATACTAATATGTCCCTTTTTGTTATTTCACCACTAAAAAGTTCTTTTCTTAATTCTAATGTAGGCTTTACTTTATCCATTAAAGAAAGTAATTCATTTATGGAATTTATTTTAGTCATAGTTATATCCCCCTATTTAGTTTTCTCATAAATTAAGCTTCCACAATGTTAGCTTCTAATTCTGCTTGAGCTTTCTTGTATTCTTCTAATATTCCTACAACACCTTCAGGTTTTACATGTCCGTACACTTTATCATTTACAACAACAACTGGAGCTAGGCCACATGCACCTACACATCTTAATCCATCTAAACTAAATTTAAGATCTTTAGTTGTTTGTCCTGACTTTATACCTAATTGCTTTTCAAATTCAGCTAATATTTTATCAGAACCTTTTACAAAACATACTGTACCTAAACATACACTAATTTTATATTCACCTTTTGGCTCTGTGGTGAAGTATGAGTAAAAGCTAACAACTCCATAAACTTTGGCAGGAGATAGGTTTAACTCATTAGCAACATAAAGTTGAACTTCTTTTGGCAAGTAACCGAATATTTCCTGAGCCTTATGAAGAACTTGTATTAAAGCTCCTTTTTTATCAGGAATAGAGTTGATAAATTCTCCTAAAATATTAAATTTTTGATTGTTTTTCTCGTTGCAACTGCACATTCATTTACTCCCCCTTATTTTTTAAAAATAATTTCACAAAAGCCAAAATGCTTTAATTAATATATTATAATAAAGTTAATGAACTATTAGAATAATTTTTAATACTCAGAATAAGTTAAATATTAGTCAATTTATAATGAATTTATAAAAATAAAATATTAATAAGCTGTAGATACTTAGTAAGCATTGTCAGATTATTAACAGGGATATATAATAAAAGGGAGACTTATACTCATAGGAGGAAGCACAATGAAAAACTTTCTAATACTAACAGGCTCGACTAGCCATATGTTAAAAGGGGACAAAATCCTAAAAGACAATAATATAAACACATCTTTGGTGCCAGCACCTGCAGAGTACGGAACTGTATGTGCAATAGCCATAAAAGTAAGTGAAGATAATTTAGAGAAAACAAATAAGCTTTTAATAGATAGCAATATAGTAATATCTGGTATTTATGAAGATAAAACTGAAAAGATAAGTGGATTAGTAGAAAGATTAAAAAATAAAGTTATAAGAGAAGAGTTCTTAAATGCACTTCAAAAAATTGAACTTGGTGAAGACCTTAGTTATGAAGATATAGTAATGTTGTTAAAAACAGATAGAGATGCAGAGGTACAAGCACTGTATAAAGCTGCAGATGAGATGACAAAAAAAATAATAGGAGATGTAGTAGATATAAGGGCAGCAATAGAATTTTCTAACCATTGTATAAAAAATTGTAAGTATTGTGGAGTTAGAAGAGAACTACCAGAACTTGAAAGATATAGAATGGATGAATATGAAATAATGAAGATAGTTCATGAATTAAAAGATATGGGTCACCACACAGTTATACTTCAATCTGGAGAAGACATAGCTTGGACAAAAGAAAAAATGGGAAATCTTATAACTAGAATAAAAAGAGAAACAGGAATGAAAATTACTTTAAGTTTAGGAGAAAGAACAAAGGATGAATATGAATATTTCAAAAAATTAGGAGCGAATAACTATTTGTTAAAAATAGAAACCACTAATAAAGAAATATTCAAACATGTACACCCAGATGATGATTATGACCATAGAGTTGAATGTTCTAAAATTTTAAAAGAATTAGGATATCTAAATGGATCTGGATGTATTATAGGTCTTCCTGGACAAAGAGAAGAGGATATAGCAAATGATATACTGTACTTTAAAGAAATGGGAATAAATATGATAGGAATAGGACCGTTCTTACCAGCAAAGGGTACACCACTTGAGAATTATCCCCCTGGAAGTCCAGAACTTACTTTAAAGGCTGTTGCTGTTACTAGGCTTGTTTGTAAGAGAGTATTTATACCAGCTACAACTGCTCTTGCAAGTGTGGATATTAAATATCAAGGAAAAGCTTTAATGTCTGGAGCAAACACTCTAATGCTTGTAAACACTCCAGCTGAATATAGGGAAAACTATCAAATATATAGTGATAAAAATATGATAGATTTAAAAGCAGCATATGATTCTATAATTGAAGCTAATAAAAAATTCCCTTCGTTTTTAAAAGTTGACTGGGAGGTATTTAAAGATGATAGAAACGCCTAAAGGGAATAGACTTCATATAGGAATATTTGGAAGAAGAAATGCAGGTAAGTCTAGCTTAATAAATGCATTAACTAACCAAGATATAGCGTTAGTATCAGATATAGCAGGTACAACAACTGACCCTGTGTATAAAGCAATGGAAATTTTACCAATAGGGCCAGTTATGATAGTAGATACAGCGGGATTAGACGATGAAGGAGATTTAGGGGAACTTAGAATAAAAAAGACATTGCAAGTATTAAATAAAATAGATATAGCTTTAATAGTAGTAGACTCTAGAGAAGGAATTAGCGAAGCTGATATAGAAATATTAAACATCATAAAAAGTAAAAACATTCCGACAATTGGAGTGCTAAGCAAGATAGATACAGGTAATATTGACAAAAATGTATTTAATCATATTGAAGAAGAACTGGGCATAGAAATTATAAGGGCAAGTTCTAAAACTAGAAAGGGCATAAATGAATTAAAGGAATCTATCATAAAAAACACACCACAAAACTATGAAAAGAAATATATAGTTGGGGATTTAATAAATAAATATGATTATGTAGTTTTAGTAACTCCAATAGATAAGGCAGCTCCAAAAGGAAGACTTATCCTTCCGCAACAACAAACTATAAGAGATATTATAGATAGTGGAGCTATATCTATAGTAACTAGAGATACAGAACTAAAAGAAACTCTAGAAAATCTAGGCAAAAAGCCAGCTTTAGTAATAACAGATTCTCAAGCATTTAAAGTTGTAGATGAAATAGTTCCAGATGAGATACCGTTAACATCTTTTTCAATATTGTTTGCTAGATATAAAGCTGACTTAAAAGAATTAGTACTTGGGATTGATAAAATAAAAAATTTGAAAGAAAAAGATAAAGTACTTATATGTGAGGGGTGTACTCATCATAAGCAAGAAGGGGATATAGGTAAAGATAAAATACCAAAGTGGTTAGAGGAGATAGCAAATAATAAATTGGATTTTGAATGGTCTTCTGGAGTGGCTTATCCATCAATTGATGAGATAGATAAATATAGCCTCATAGTTCACTGTGGAGGCTGCATGTTAAATCCTAAGGAAATGCAATTTAGGGTTGAACAAGCTAAACAAAACAATATTCCTATAGTAAATTATGGGGTTCTTATAGGGCATGTGACAGGGGTATTAGATAGAGCCCTACAACCATTTCCTGATATAAGAGATTCATATAGGAATATAAAATAAACAAAAAATCGGGGGGATGGCTAGTGGTAAGTATTAGAATTAACGATAGAGAATATAGTGTATCTAAAAATGATTCTATCTTAGAGGCCTGTAAAAGTGTAGGAATAGAGATACCTAATTTTTGTCATGATGACAGATTAGTTCCACATGCGTCATGTAGGATATGTGTAGTGGAAATAAAGGGGAGAAAAAATTTAGAGGTAGCATGTGGAACAAAAGTAAGAGATGGAATGGAAATATATACATCAAGTAAAAATGTAAGATTTGCAAGAAAAGAAATATTAGAACTTATACTAGCAGATCATCCACTTGAATGTACACTTTGTGCTAAAACAGGGTCGTGTAAATTGCAGGATTACTCTCAAGAATACTTATATTCTATAGATAAAAATAAATATAGAAATAATAATAAAAATCTTCCAATAGATGATAGTAATCCTTTTTACATATACGATCCTAACAAGTGTATAATGTGCAAAAAGTGTATAAGAGTATGTGATGAACTTCAACAAACATACGCTATAGATTCAGTTAATAGGGGATATGAAACTATAATAAGACCCTTTTTTGAAGAACCATTAAACGAGTCTAGATGCGTGTCATGTGGTAACTGCGTATCAGTATGTCCAGTAGGAGCTTTAGTTCCAAAGAATGAAATGTTTTGGAAAACAGAAAAAGTAAGAACTACTTGTTCATATTGTGGAGTTGGTTGTCAACTAGATTTGAGGGTTAAAGATAATAAAATTGTTGGGTCAGAGCCAGCGGATGGACCATCAAATAATAGTTTACTTTGTGTAAAAGGTAAATTTGGTTATAAATTTATAAACCATGATGATAGACTAAAGAGCCCACTTATAAAGAAAAATGGCGTATTTGAAGAAGTAAGTTGGGATGAAGCATATGAATACATAGTAGAAAATTATAAAAGAATAAATAATGAATTTGGGTCAAGTTCATTTGCAGGATTAACATCTGCTAGATGTACTAATGAAGAAAATTATTTATTCCAAAAAATGATGAGATCAGTAATGAAAACTAATAACGTAGACCACTGTGCACGACTCTGACATTCATCTACAGTTGCAGGACTTGCAACTACACTAGGTAGTGGGGCTATGACTAATAGTATAGAAGAAATAGAAAATATGAACACAATATTTGTTATAGGCTCAAATACAACAGAGAATCATCCTGTAATAGGAGCTAAAATAAAACAGGCAGTAAGTAATGGGTCAAAACTTATAGTAGCAGATCCAAGAAGAATAGAACTTGCTAAATATGCAGATTTATTTTTACAAATAAAACCTGGATCAAATATAGCATTACTTAACTCTATGATGAATGTAATAATAGATGAAAATCTTCAAGATATAAATTATATAAAAGAAAGAACTGAAAACTATGAAGGATTAATAGAAATAATTAAAGATTATACTCCAGAAAAATGTTCAGAAATTTGTGGAGTAGATGCAGATGATATTAGAAAAGCTGCTAGATTATATGCTGAATCTGGTAATGCAAGTATATTCTATGCTATGGGTATAACTCAACACAAAACTGGTACACAAGGAGTTATGAGTGTATCGAACTTAGCTCTGCTTTGCGGTAATATAGGAAAGGAAAGTTCAGGAGTTAATCCATTAAGGGGGCAAAATAATGTCCAAGGAGCATGTGACATGGGTGGACTTCCTAATGTTTTAACTGGATATCAAAATGTAACTGATGAAACTGTTATAGAAAAGTTTGAAAAAGTTTGGAATACTGAACTTTCAAGGGATGCTGGTCTTACCTTGCCAGAAATAATGAATTCAATAGAAGAAGATAACATTAAATTCTTATATATAATGGGAGAAAACCCTATGATATCAGACCCAGATTTAAATCATATCGAGAAAGCTCTAAAACATTTAGATTTCTTGGTTGTTCAGGATATATTCTTAACAGAAACAGCAGAATATGCAAACGTAGTATTACCGGCATCTTCTTTTGCTGAAAAAGACGGTACATTTACAAATACTGAGAGAAGGGTTCAACGAGTTAGAAAGGCAATAGATTCAGTAGGAAATTCAAAGCCAGACTGGGTAATAATTATGGAGCTTATGAACAAACTTGGGTATGAAAAGAATTATTCTCATCCAAATGAGATAATGGAAGAGATAGCTCTACTTACTCCTCAATATGGAGGAATAAGCTACGATAGATTAGAAGAAGGAAGTCTACAATGGCCATGTCCAACATTAGATCATCCAGGGACTAAGTATTTACACAAAGATAATTTTGCAAAGGGAAAAGCTACATTTGTTCCATCTGACTATATAAGAAGTTATGAAGAAACTAGTGAAGAATATCCATATACATTAATAAACGGTAGAATCTTATATCATTATCATTCAAGAAGTATGACAGGAAGAGTAGATGGACTAAATGAAAAAGCTCCTAGCTCATATATAGAAATTAACCCTATTACAGCAAATAAACTAGGAATAATAGATAATGAAAAACTAAAAGTATCTTCAAAAAGAGGGGAAATAATTACTACTGCAAAGATAACTGATATTATAGAAGAAGATATATTCTTTATGCCATTCCACTTTGCTGATGGAGCAGCAAATTATTTAACTAATACTGCTTTAGATAGTATAAGTAAAATACCTGATTTAAAGGTATGTGCAATAAATGTTCAAAAAGTTACTGAAAGTGAAGAATCTACACCACAAGTAGCTTATGAAGGTATATAGCAAACTTAGGAGGAAATTATGTTCAAAGTAGGAATAATAACATCGAGTGACAAAGGATATGTAGGAGAAAGAGAAGATAAAAGTGGAGAGTTAATAAAAGATATAGTAACTCATGAAGGATATGAAGTTGCTAGATATATAGTATTGCCAGATGAGAAAGAAGAATTAGAAAAAGAAATGATATACATGGCAGATGAACTTTGTGTAGATTTAATATTAACTACAGGTGGAACGGGATTTGCAAAAAGGGATGTAACACCTGAAGCTACATTAAATGTAGTTAATAGATTAGCACCAGGTATATCTGAAGCTATGAGATACTATAGTCTAACTATAACTAAAAGAGCTATGTTATCTAGAGGAGTAAGTGGAATAAGAAATAATACACTTATAGTAAATATGCCAGGTAGTCCAAAGGCTGTAAAGGAATCACTAGAATATATAATAGATAGCTTACATCATGGACTAGAAATACTAACTGGTAAAGCTAGTGACTGTGCTAGAAAGTAGATGATGCTATGGAGTTATTTAAATCTGCAGTTATATTAGCTGGTGGAAAAAGCACAAGAATGAAATTCGATAAGCAACTATTGTGTTTAGATGAAAAAAGAATAATATATAGTATTGCAGATAAACTAAAAAATGAATTTGAAGATATAATTATAGTAAGCAATAAGCCAGAATACTATAATGATAGTAAATATAAAGTTGTAAGTGATGAAATAAAATTATGTGGACCACTTGGTGGTATTCATATAGGACTAAAAACAAGTATAAGCAAATATGTTTATTTTATTGCATGTGATATGCCTAATGTAGATTTAATCTACATTAGGCATATAAAAAATAAGATAAAAAACTTGGAAATAGATGCTTGTTTGAGCAATATAAATGGAAGAATAGAGCCTTTTCATGGATTTTATAATAAAAGTATGTTTAATGATATAAAAACTCATCTATATAAAAATAATAGAAAATCTATATTGGGATTTTTGGAGTTAAATAACAAGAAATTAATTTATATAAATGATGATGAATTTAAGAAAAATAATTTTAATGAATTTATATTTATAAATTTAAACACTCCAAAGGATTTAGATAACTATATAAAGGAAATGAAAATAGTATGAATATAACTAAAAAATATAATATAAATAAATACATTGAAGATGAGTTAAATGAAAAAGAAGACTTAGTAATAGTTGAATATCCATTTACTATATTTTTAAATGGAAGTGAATTTATAACACTTTTATGTTCACCACAATCCTTAGAACATCTTGCTGTAGGTTTTTTGCATTCAGAAGGTATATTGAAATCAATAGATGATATAGAAAGTATAAAAATAGATAAAGATAATGGGTATGGATATATTACAACAAAAAATAAAAACTTATTATCTCAAAAGTTATATGGAAAAAGAACTATTACAACTGGATGTGGCAAGGGAAGTATATTTTATAGTACTGTAGATGGAATAAAGTGTAATAAAATAGAAAATAAAATGGATGTAAATAATAATAATATATTAGCCCTAATGAAATCTTTTAATAAAAAATCAAAGCTATTTTTAGATACAGGTGGAGTACATAGTGTTGGACTTTGTAATAATGATGGTATATTATTGTTTGAAGAAGATATAGGGAGGCATAATGCATTGGATAAGATTATAGGAAAATGCCTATATGACAATATATCTATAAAAGACAAAATAATTATTACAAGTGGAAGAATAACGTCAGAAGTAATTTTAAAATGCGCTAAAATAGGAATTCCATATATAGTATCTAGGTCAGCACCTACTAACTTGGCAATAGATATAGCAAAAGACCTTAATATAGGCTTAATAGGCTTTGTTAGGGGAAATAAAATGAACATTTACTTATAAAGTCCTACAATTATGTAGGACTTTTGTAATTTTTGTAGAATATTAAATAAAAAGTATAAATATCAAGGGGTGTTTTAATGAAAAAGCTAAACTTATTATCGCTTTTATGTATTTTAGCACTTTCTTTAGTTGGATGCACTAGTACTAAAACTACAGAAGAGGTGGGGGAAACTAAAGAAACAAAGCCGAAAAGTATTATATTATCTACTACTACAAGTACTCAAGATAGTGGTCTTTTAGATTATTTACTTCCTAAGTTTACAGAAGAAACTGGTATAGAAGTTAAAACAGTAGCAGTAGGAACAGGAAAAGCTATAGAAATGGGTAAAAATGGGGAAGCAGATGTGCTTTTAGTACACGACACTAAATCTGAAGAAGAGTTTGTAAAAGAAGGATTTGCTAAAGAAAGACAAGACGTTATGTATAATGACTTTGTTTTAGTAGGACCAAAAGACGATAAATTAAAATTAAAAGAAATATCAGGGGATGAAAAAATAAAGCAAGGATTAAGCTCTATACTTGAAAATAAGGCTACTTTTATATCTAGAGGAGATGACTCAGGTACTCATAAGAAAGAATTAAGATTATGGGAAGGTGCAAGCTTAAAGCCAGAAGGTGATTGGTATGTATCAACAGGTTCTGGAATGGGTGAAGTACTTAAAATGGCAAGTGAAAAACAAGGATGCACGTTATCTGATAGAGCAACATACTTAGCTATGAAAGATAGTTTAGACTTAGACATAGTTATTGAAAAAGATAATAATCTAAATAATCAATATGGAGTTATGGTTGTTAACCCAGAAAAATTTGATAATTTAAATTCTGAAGGGGCTAAAAAGTTTGAAGAGTGGATATTAAGTGAAGAAACTCAAAAGCTTATTGGTGAATTTGGTAAGGATAAATACGGAGAATCTTTATTTATACCAAATGCAAAATAATAGGAGGAAGTAATGAACTATATAATAGAAGGTATTAAAGAAAGCATAAATATGTTACTAACTTTTGATAAAGAATTATACTCAATAATATTTTTATCTTTAAAAGTATCATGCTTAGCTACCTTTATATCTTCTATTTTTTTTATTCCAATAGGAATATATTTAGGTATAAAGGAATTTAGATTCAAAAAAGCATTTTCAAGATTTTTATATACTTCTATGAGTATACCATCTGTAATAGTAGGACTAATAATAGCTATAACTTTCACTAGAAATGGCCCTTTAGGATTTTTGGATATTATGTATACGTCTGAAGCTATGATAATAGCGCAATTTATATTAGTTTCTCCACTAATACTAGGTCTCACATATAACTTAGGTAAATCAAGGGGAAAAGAAATAGAAAAACTAGGTATAACACTTGGTGCAAATAAATTACAAATTATAGTGCTTATTATAAAAGAATTAAAAAACGATATATTTATAAATATTATAACTGCATTTTCAAGGGCAATATCTGAAGTTGGAGCTGTTATGGTAGTCGGAGGAAATATAAAAGGGCATACAAGAGTTATGACAACATCAATTGCTATGTTTAATTCAATGGGTGATTATTCAATGGCTATAGCTTTAGGTATAGTATTACTTTTTATATCTTTTATAGTAAATATTATTACTTATACAAATTATGTGGAGGATTAAAGTGGATATCAAGATAAAAAACCTTAAAAAGTATTATAAGGACAAGCTTATTTTAGATATACCTAATTTAAATATAGATTGTAATAAAATAACGGGTATAGTTGGAGAAAATGGAGCAGGAAAGACTACTTTACTAAATATAATAGCTGGACTTGATAAAGAATATGAAGGTCAGATTCTCTATGATGGTCAAACTTTAAATAAATATATACAAAGAGAAATTACGTTAATATTTCAAAAACCTAGGCTTTTAAACAGATCAGTATATAAGACTATATCTTATCCACTAGAAATAAGAAAAATAAAAAAAAACGAGAAAGAAGAAAATATTAATTATATTTTGAAAAAATTAGACATACATAATTTAAAGGACATGAATGCAAGTAAACTATCAGGAGGAGAACAACAGAAGGTATCTATTGCTAGGGCAATAGTGTTCAAACCAAAGATACTTATGCTGGATGAGCCAACTTCTAACATTGATTCTAACAGCATAAATATTATAGAAAGAGAAATATTAGATTATTGCAAAAGAGAAAAAGCTACAGTTATTATTATAACCCATAATAAAGAACAAGCTGAAAGCTTATGTGATAATATAATAACTCTTAATAAAATTTAATATATAATATAGGGGGAAATTTTATGTTTGGGTATATGGGGAAGGTTTTAAGAATTAATTTAAGTACTAAAGAGACAAGATTTGAAGATTTAAATGAAAAAAGTGCCTATGATTACATAGGGTGTAGAGGATTAGGGGTAAAGACATATATTGATGAGGTAGATCCTAATGTAGAGCCTTTAAGTGAAGAAAATAAGGTAATAATTGCTACAGGCCCATTAACAGGGACTGTTGCTCCAACTGGTGGAAGATATATGGTAGTAACTAAATCGCCACTTACAAATGCAATAGGAATAGCAAACTCAGGAGGATTTTGGGGAACTCAACTAAAAAGATCTGGAATAGATATGATGATAGTTGAAGGAAAATCAGAAAGTCCAGTTTATATACTTATTGAAGATGAAAAAGTGGAAATAAAAGATGCATCTCATATATGGGGAAATGTTGTATCTGAAGCTACTGAAACTTTAAAGTCTGAAACATCTGACAAACACAAAGTATTATGTATAGGACCAGCAGGGGAAAATTTATCTCCTATGGCTGCTGTAATGAACGATGTTGAAAGAGCGGCAGGAAGAGGTGGCCTTGGAGCTGTTTTAGGATCTAAAAATCTAAAGGCAATAGTTGCTCGTGGAACTAAAGCTATTGAAATAGCTGATAAAGAAAAATTCAAAGAAATAGTAAAGGAAAAATCAAATAAACTTAGAAATGACCCTGTTGGAGGAAGTGGACTTCCTACTTATGGAACAGCAGTACTCGTTAATATAATAAACGAAAATGGAATGCACCCAGTAAAGAACTTCCAAGGTTCATATACAGATCCTGATGTTATAGAACCAGTAAGCGGTGAATCTCTTACAAAAGATCATTTAACTAGAAATACTCATTGTGCAGCATGCCCTATAGGTTGTGGAAGAGAAGTTAAGTTAAGAGATGGAAAAGTAGTAGGTGGCCCAGAGTATGAAACTATATGGTCATTTGGTGCTGATTGTAATATGTTTGATATGAATTATGTGAATGAAGCTAATATGCTTTGTAATGAATATGGACTTGATACAATATCAGCAGGAGCTACAATAGCTGCAGCAATGGAGTTATACGAAAAAGGATATATATCTAATGATGATATAAAAAGTGACGATGCTACATTGAACTGGGGAGATGGAGAGTCTATAGTAAAATGGGTAGAAAAGATGGGAAGAAGAGAAGGCTTTGGAGCTAAACTAGCAGAAGGGTCTCATAGATTATGTGAAAAGTATTCTTACCCAGAAGCATCGATGACAGTAAAAAAACAAGAAATAGCTGCTTATGACCCAAGGGGAGCTAAAGGAATAGGACTAAATTATGCTACTAATAACCGTGGAGGATGTCATATAAAAGGATATATGATAAATCCTGAAATATTAGGATATCCAGAAAAATTAGATAGATTTTCAAGTGATGTAGAAAAGGTTAAAGCTACTATAGGTATACAAAACTTTACAGCAGTAGTGGACGCTCTTGGAATGTGTATATTTACAACATTTGGATTAAAAGATGTTCAAGATTATGTAGATTTATATAATGCATGTTGTGGAATTGACCATACAGAAGAGAGCATAATGGAAGCCGGAGATAGAATTTGGAATCTAGAAAAATTATATAATTTAAATTCTGGATTCACTAAATCTGATGATAGCCTTCCAAAGAGATTATTAGAAGAACCAGTATCTGAAGGTCCATCAAAAGGAGAAGTACATCCATTATCAGAAATGCTTGATATATATTATAAAGAAAGAGGATGGAATGAAGATGGAGTTATTACATCAGAAAAATTAAAAAAGTTAGGGTTAGAAGAATATAGATTAGAAGAAGTAGCTTCTCAAAGCTAAAAAAGAGGTATACTAATGAATAAAAAAATAGAGGTAAGGTTGTTCGCTACACTAAGAGAAGGTAGAAGCCGTAGATCTTATATTGACGCTGAAGATATTAGAGAAATTTTAGATATACTAAATATTAAAGGGGAAGAAATAGCTATGTTGCTATTAAATGGAAGAGATGCAACATTAGATACTATAATAAACGATGGGGATATTTTATCTATTTTTCCACCTGTAGGAGGCGGTTAAATGGACTTTGAAAGATACTCTAAAAATATGAAAACTTTTTCTACTGAAGAATTAAAAAGTTTATTCGAAAAGAAAGTTTGTGTTTTAGGATGTGGAGGATTAGGTGGATACGTAATCCAAATATTATCTAGATTTGGTATAGGATATTTAACTATTGTAGATGGAGATAGCTTTGCTATCTCTAATCTAAATAGGCAGGTATTTTCTGATGTTAATTCAATAGGAATTAATAAAGTAACAAAAA
Organism: Sporacetigenium mesophilum DSM 16796; assembly: GCF_059569055.1. NCBI lineage: Bacteria > Bacillati > Bacillota > Clostridia > Peptostreptococcales > Tepidibacteraceae > Sporacetigenium > Sporacetigenium mesophilum. The sequence continues at coordinate 38,259 of NZ_JCANUR010000002.1, forward strand.
CAAAAAAAGATTTAGAAATAATAAATCCGGATACAAAGGTAAATCCAATACATGCTATGTTGAACATGGATAATGCACATGAAATACTGTCAGGTCATGATGTTGTGATAGATTGCTTAGATAATATAGAAACACGTATGTTAGTTCAAGAAGTATGTGAAGGTTTAAATATTCCTTTTGTTCATGGAGCAATAGCAAGTTTTTATGGACAAGTTACTACTGTTTTTCCAGGTGATAAAACATTAAACAAGATATATAAACACGGAAATGTTGGTGTAGAAAAAGAACTAGGAAACCCATCATTTATACCACCATGTATAGCTTCCATGCAAGCTTGTGAAGTTATAAAACTTTTAAATAATAAGGGTGATTTACTGAGAAATAAGGTTTTGTATATAGACCTCTTAAATAATGAATTTGAGACAATAAGTTTCTAAAGGAGGATAGTAAATGAATTTTTTTAATGTATTATCCGTAGATGAAGTAAAAGAATTAATAAAAAAGAATTTTACCAACATGAAAATAGAATCTGAAAAGGTTAATATAATAGATTCTCTGGGGAAAGTATTGAGTTCAGATATAATATCAGAATTTAATGTACCTGATTTTAATAGATCAACTGTAGATGGATATGCAATAAAAAATAGCGATAGCCATGGTTGTAGCGAATCTATGCCTTCATTTTTGAACTTATTAGGAGAAGTTGAGATGGGGTGTATAGCTAAAGAAAGTATATCATATGGAAATGCTATTTATGTTCCTACAGGAGGCATGATACCTGAAGGGGCTGATGCTGTTATAATGATAGAATATGTAGAAAAGCTAGACGAAGATACAATAGCTATACATAAGCCTGTATCCATAGGGGAAAACATTGTTTACAAAGGTGATGATATAAAAAATGGACAGGTAGTATTAACTAAAGGTAAAGAAGTAACCTACCAAGATATTGGAGTACTTGCAGCGCTAGGTATTAAAGAAGTAGATGTTTATAAAGATATAAGATTTTATATTATATCTACGGGAGATGAAATTGTAGATATAGATGAAGAATTAAAATTTGGGAAAATAAGAGATATAAATGGATATGCACTTCATGGTCTTATAAGTAAACTTGGTGGCAAAGTTATAAATAAAACAATAGTAAAGGATAATTATGACTATTTAAGAGAAGAAGTTAAAAATGGAATAGAAAGTAGTGACATAGTATTAATTTCAGGTGGGAGCTCAGTAGGGGCTAGAGACTTTACTCATGATGTTATAAATTCATTTGATGGACAAGGAATATTAGTACATGGAGTAGCATTAAAACCAGGTAAACCAACTATATTAGGAGAGTGTTGTAATAAACCAGTTTTTGGACTTCCAGGACATCCTGTTTCGGCTTTAATAGTTTTCAAAATATTTGTAGAATACCTTGTAAATGAATTATTGAATATAAAGGATAATAATTATAGCATAAATGCTGTTATGGATAGTAATCTTCACTCATCTCCTGGAAAACAAACATATCAAATGGTAAATATAGAAGAAAGAGATGAAAAATACTATGCTATACCTAACTTTGGGAAGTCATCTATGATAACGTTATTATCTAAATCATGTGGATATGTAATTTTGGATGGAGATAATGAAGGACTATATAAAGGACAAGAAGTAAGAGTACATCTGTTTTAGGGGGAGAATAAATGAAAAAAGAAGATAGAAATATATATATATCAAACATAGATATAGATGAAGCAAAAAAACTTTATTTCTCTAAATTTAAATCAACTAACATTGAATATGAAGAAATAAGCGTATATGACTCTTTAGATAGAGTTACATATAGCGCTGTATATGCAAATATATCATCCCCACACTATAACAGTGCAGCAATGGACGGAATAGCAGTTTTAGCTCAAAATACATATGGAGCTAGCGAAATTAATCCAAAAATTCTTATTAAGGGTAAAGACTTTGTGTATGTAAACACAGGGAATGTTATAAACGATACATACAATGCGGTTATAATGATAGAGGATGTTATAGAAATTGATGATAACAGTATTAAGATATTATCTCCTGCATATCCATGGCAACATATAAGGCCTATAGGAGAGGATATAGTAGTTGGCGAGATGATAATACCATCTAGGCACAAGGTTCGCCCTATGGATATAGGGGCACTAATTGCTGGTGGAACAAACAAAGTAATGGTATATAAAAAACCTAGTGTAGCTATTATACCTACAGGATCTGAAATAGTAGAGAGTGTAAAAGAATTAAAAGAAGGAAAAATAATAGACTCAAATTCAAGGGTTTTTGAAAATTTAGTTATGAAATATGGAGGTATACCTAATAGATATTCTCCACAAAAAGATGATTATAACAATTTAAAAAAACTTATTGAAGAAGCTTCAATAAATAATGATATAGTAATAACAAATGCAGGAACATCAGCTGGGAGCGAAGATTATGTAGTTAAAATAATAAGAGAAATAGGAGAAGTAGTAGTTCATGGAGTAGCATTAAAGCCAGGTAAACCAACTATATTAGGGGTAATTAATGAAAAACCAATTATAGGTATACCAGGATACCCTGTATCATCTTATATAGCATTTGAAGAGTTTGCAAAGCCCTTAATTTATAAGTATATTGGATTAGAAAAAGAAAATGAAGAAACTTACGATGCTATATTATCAAAAAGATTAGTATCATCACTTAAAAATAAAGAAATAGTAAGGGTAAATTTAGGTTATGTAAATAATAAGCTAATAGCAACTCCTTTAACTAGGGGTGCAGGGGTTACGATGAGTTTAGTTAAGGCAGATGGATTTTTAGAAATACCCAGAAAAAGTGAAGGTATAGATGCAGGAAGTAAAGTAGATGTTAGGATTATAAAATCTCTTAAAGAAATAAAAAGCTCATTAGTGTCAATAGGGAGTCATGATATAATAATGGACTTAATAGGCGATATGATTAATTTGTCATCAGGACATGTTGGGAGCATGGGTGGAATAATGGCAATGAAGAGAAAAGAAGCTCATATAGCTCCAATACATTTATTAGACGAAAATACTGGAGAATACAATATAAGTTATATAAAAAAATATTTTAATAATGAAAATATGGCATTAATAAAAGGTGTAAAGCGCCTTCAAGGATTTATGGTTCAAAATGGTAATCCTAAAAATATAAATAATTTTAATGATTTATCTAGAGAAGATTTATCATATGTAAATAGACAAAGAGGAGCCGGAACTAGAATTCTCCTGGATTATAATTTAAAAAAATTAAATATAGATACAAATACTGTAAATGGATATGAAAGAGAAATGAATACTCATATGGCTGTAGCTGTTAGTGTTAAAAGTGGTTCTGCAGATACAGGATTAGGAGTTTTATCAGCAGCAAAGGCTATGAATTTAGATTTTATACCAATAGGATATGAAAGTTACGATTTTTTAGTATACAAAGATAATTTAGAAGATGTTAAAATAAAAAAGTTTATATCTATATTAAAAAGTGATGAATTTAAAGAAAAAATCAATAAGCTTGGTGGATATGAACTAGACAACACAGGTGATATTATTCATATAGGAGGATAAAATGGAATTAACTCATTTTAATGAACATGGAAAAGCTAAAATGGTAGATGTAAGTGAAAAAAGTGATACTAAAAGAACTGCTATAGCTAAAGGAAGCATAAAGATGAATACAGAAACTATAGAGGTAATAAAACAAGGAAAAATAAAAAAAGGGGATGTATTATCTGTTGCTCAAGTAGGTGGAATAATGGGTGCAAAAAAAACATGGGATTTAATACCTATGTGCCACAATATATTTTTAAGCGGAGCAGATATAAAATTTAATGTATTAGAAGATGAAATAGAAATAGAAGCAACAGTTTCTACAATAGGAAAAACAGGGGTAGAAATGGAAGCATTGACTGCTGTATCAATGGCTGCCCTTACTATATATGATATGTGTAAGGCTATAGACAAAGATATGGTTATAGATAATATAAGACTTGTAAAAAAAGTTGGAGGAAAAAGTGGAGAATATTTAAGAAATGAATAAGTTTGGAAATGTAGTATCAATAAATATAAGTAAAGAAAAAGGAAAATTAAAGTCTATAGAAAATGGTACTTTTAAAGAAAATCATGGGCTTTTAGGGGATGTACATTCAGGAAGTCACAATAGGCAAGTAAGTTTATTGAGTATAGAAACTATACAAAAATTAAAATCACGTGAAGTAGAAGGATTATGTACTAGTAAGTTTAAAGGAAATATAATTACAAAGGATATTTTTTTATATGATCTACCTGTTGGAACTAAAGTAAAAATAGGAGAAACTATCCAAGAAATTACTCAAATAGGTAAAAAGTGTTACGAAGGATGTGAAATAAAATCTAAAGTAGACTGCGCTTTACCTAAAGAAGTAATATTTACAAAAATTTTAATAGGTGGAGAAGTAAAACTTAATGACAAAATAGAAATAATTGAAAATAAATAAAAGTGCTAGGAATTCCTAGCACTTTTATTTATGCAATAGTTTTGTTTTCAGAAACTGAGTCTGATTTTGCTATATATAAGTAATAATATATAGCACCAACAAATACAGCTCCACCGACTATGTTTCCTAAAGAAGCAGGTATTAAGTTATTAATAAACACAGTAGTAATGTTTAAATTTGCTAAATCAGCAGCTGTTTTATGAGAAGCCTCTATCCATATAGGATTAGATTTTGCGAACAATCCTGCAAATAAATATGACATATTGGCAACACTATGCTCAAATCCTGAAACTATAAATAAGCATATTCCAGGGAAAATTGACGTTATTTTGCCAGCCATATCTTTTGCTCCATAAGACATCCATACAGCAACACAAACTACCCAGTTACATAATATACCAGACACAAATATTGAAATCCAACCTGAGCTTACCTTACTTATAGCAGTTTTTATAACTACTCCACCATAAACTCCAGTACTCCAGTCAAATATTCCAGATAAACTTACCAACCAAGTAACTAATATTGAACCTATTAAGTTACCTATCCAAACTAATGCCCAGTTTTTAAAAACTTGAGACCATTTAATTTTCTTTTGTAAAGCAGCCATTGTTATAAGAATATTTCCTGTAAATAAATCGGCTCCAGCAACCAAAACAAATATAAGGCCGGCTGGGAATATTATCCCAGAAAGAAGTTTACCTAATCCATAAGTATTAGGATTTGCAAGTAAATTATGCGCAGCCCCCAGTGATCCAAATACCGCAAATGCTATATATGCTCCCGCTAAAAATGCTGAAGCGAGAACTTTGTTTGTAGGTGTATTAGCTTTTTTTATACCAGCATCTATTGTGTACTGAGCTATCTCTGATGGTATAAGAATTTTCTTATCAGACATAAAAGACCTCCTTGAATTTGCTAAGATGATATTGATAAGTTTCATGATTTCAAATACTTCAATATTATACAACAAACTAATATAATTGTATACAATAACCATGGACATAAATAGAAATTATCTACATTTTATTTCTAATAAGTATATTTACTTTTATTTACTTAAATATGGGTATATACTTAAATGTTGTTATTTTTTTTTGGATACATTATTATAATAGATATATACAATATTATGGTAGGTAAAATTAATTGCTATGAATTAGGAGGAAATATAATGGATAAAAAATATATATATGAAAAATTAGTTCAAATATTAGATAAAGAAGATGTATTAATTGACGAACCTATGAAGAATCATACTTCTTTTAAAGTTGGTGGTCCTGCTGACATACTAGTTAAACCTAAAACAGAAGATCAAATAAAAGAAATAATATCTTTAGTTAAAGAAGAAAATATTCCGTTCTTCTTGATGGGCAATGGGTCAAATTTACTTGTTAAAGATAATGGAATAAGAGGTATAGTAATAAAAATATCAGAGAATTTTAGCGAATTTAAAATAGAAGGAAATATAGTTGAGGCACAATCGGGAATACTATTATCAATAGTTGCTAAGAGTATACTTAGAAAGTCACTAACTGGGTTTGAATTTGCAAGTGGTATACCTGGAACTTTAGGTGGAGCATTAGCTATGAATGCAGGAGCCTATGGTGGAGAAATGAAGGATATAGTTAAATCTGTAAGAGTTATAGATATGGATGGAAATATACTTGAATTTGAAAATGAGGAAATGAAATTTGGATATAGAAGAAGTATAATTACGGATAAAAACTATATTGCACTTTCTGCTAAATTAGATTTAAAGCCAGGTATATATGAAGAAATAAGAGATAAGATGAATGAATTAACTCAAAAGAGAACAACAAAACAACCACTTAGTATGCCAAGTGCTGGAAGTACATTTAAAAGACCAACAGGATACTTTGCTGGGAAGCTCATAGAAGACTGCGGTTTAAGAGGTCTTACTTTAAGAGGAGCCCAAGTATCTGAAAAGCATTGTGGATTTGTTGTAAGTTTAGGTGATACTACTACTAAAGATATATTAAACTTAATATATGTTATTAAAAGCACTGTATATGCTAAGTTTGGTGTGATGTTGGAGGAGGAAGTCAAAATCGTAGGAGAGGATTAATAATGAAAATTATAGCCGATTATCACACACATACAGTATATAGTCATGGAACTGGAACTATAGAACAAAATATAGAAGTTGCTATGCTAAAAGGTCTTAAGACTCTAGGTATATCTGATCATAGTTATAGACATTTTTCTTATGGAGTTAAGTATGGAAGCATACAAATAATGAGAGAAGAAATAGATAGGCTACAAGAAAAATATAAAGAAATAAAAATACTTTTAGGTTTAGAAGCAAATATACTAGATAACAAAGGAAGTATAGATGTAGATGACAAAGTATTGAAGTTAGTAGATTATGTTATGGCAGGATACCACTTTGGATCTATTCCTAATAAAAAGGTAACGGGTATATTAAATCACGCTTTCAATTTTGTAGGATTAGATAAATTCACTAAAGATTACAATACAGAGGCTACTATTAATGCTATGAAAAATAATGATATATTTATTGTGACACATCCAGGAGATAAAGGGGCTGTGTATATAGAAGAAGTAGCCAAAGCAGCAAAAGAAACTAACACTCATTTAGAGATAAACTCTCATCATGGATATTTAACTACAGAACAATTAAGCCTTATAAAGGATATTGGAGTTAAATTTATGATAGGTTCAGACGCTCATAGGCCTGAAGATGTTGGAAGATTTGATGATGCAATAAAGAGAGTAAGAGATACAAACGTAGACTTAAGGTTGATAAGCAATGTAGAGATGTAACCGAAAGGGTGATAATAGATGAAATTTGTTATAGTAACGGGGTTATCTGGTTCAGGGAAAAGTGAAGCAATGAAATCCTTAGAAGATATGGGATTTTATTGTGTAGATAATTTACCTCCAACTCTTATAACTAAATTTGCAGAACTGTGCTATCAGTCTAATGGAACTGTAGATAAGGTAGCTTTAGGCATAGATATAAGAGGGAGAAAGTTTTTTGAAAAACTTCATGAAAGTTTGAGCTTTTTAAAAAAAGAAGGATATAGTTATGAAATATTATTTCTGGACTGTGCAGACCAAGTGTTAGTTAAGAGATATAAAATGACGCGTAGAAATCATCCTTTATCACAGAACATGGATATACTAGATGGAATAAAGCAAGAAAGAGAAATAATGAAACGATTAAAAAAAGATGCGGACTATATAATAGACACTACTAATATGAAGCCAAAAGATTTAAAAGATGAACTGGGCAATTTGTATTTAGTAGGAGAAAATAACCCTAAGCTTACTATATCTGTATTATCATTTGGATTTAAACATGGTATCCCTATAGATGCTGACCTAGTATTTGACGTTAGATTCTTGCCAAATCCTTATTATATAGTAGAATTAAAAGAGAAAACAGGAGAAGATGAGGAAGTTAGAACTTATGTAATGAATTCTAAGGTTAGCATAGAATTTTATAAAAAACTAAAAGATATGGTAGATTTTTTAATACCTCAGTATATAGAAGAAGGCAAAAATCACCTAATTATATCAATAGGATGTACGGGTGGAAGACATAGATCGGTTACAATAGCTAATTTATTATATGACTATCTTAAGGAAAGTGGATATAGAGTTCTAAAAAAACATAGAGATTATACATTAAAGTAAGATAGGTGGAGAAAATAATGCCAATTATTTTATATATAGCAGCTGTACTGGGATGGGTTGCAATAATAATAGCTATATATTTACTATATAAAGTTAAAAAGGAAAGAGAAAATATAGAAGATATTAGTATAATGACTAAGGAACAAAAGGGTCCTAAGGTAGTAGTTATAGGAGGAGGAACAGGTCAATCAATTTTTCTAAGAGGATTAAAGTTGTTTACTCAAAATATAACTGCTATTGTAACTGTTGCAGATGATGGAGGAGGGTCAGGTGTACTAAGAGAAGATCTTGGGATGCTTCCTCCTGGAGATATTAGAAACTGTTTACTTGCTTTGGCAAATATAGAGCCTACTATGCAAGAAATTATGCAATATAGATTTACAGAAGGTAATTTAAAAGGTCAAAGCTTTGGAAATTTATTTCTAGCAGCTATGAACGGGATATATGGTAATTTTGAAACTGCAGTATACAAAATGTCTGAGATATTTGCAATAACAGGTAGAGTTTTACCGGTTACATTGCAAAACGTAGACTTAATTGCAAAGCTAAATAATGGAAATGTTATAAAAGGTGAATCAGCTATACCAGTTCAATCTAAAAAACAACACAGTCCTATTGATAAAGTATATTTAGATCCTAAGGATGTGACTCCTTTAGATGAAGTTATAAATGTAATACATGATGCAGATATAATAGTTATAGGCCCGGGTAGTTTATACACCAGTATAATGCCAAATTTATTGGTAAATGGAGTTGTAGAAGCTATAAAAAACACTAATGCTCCCAAAGTATATATATCTAATATAATGACTCAACCAGGAGAAACTGATAATTACAATGTATATAACCATATAGAAGCTATAAATAAACATGTTGGCGAAAATACTATAGATATAATAATATCTAATAATGAAATATTAAGTGAAGATATACTTAAAAATTACAGACAGGACGGGGCAAGACAAGTACTTTTAGATGCGGGGCAAATGGAAAAGTTGTACGATATGGGAATTATGACAATAGAAACTAGCTTAGTTGAGGTTAAAAAGAATTATGTTAGACACGATGCACAGCAGATATCTAAGATAGTTATAGATTTGGCACTAAGTTATGCTTCTGATGATAATATTAAGTAAAAAAGGATTTTAGTACTTTTTGTAGAAATCCTTATTATTATGCTATGTATTTAAGGAGTGAACATCTATGAGAGAAGAAGTTAGTGCCGGAGGAGTAGTACTGTTTGGTAATGCCATATTATTACTAAAAAAGTATAATGGGGATTGGGTACTTCCAAAAGGAAAAGTAGAAGATGGAGAAGATAGGCAAGATGCGGCCCTTAGGGAAGTTCTTGAGGAGACAGGCGTTAAAGCTGATATAATTAAATATCTAGGAGAAATTCATTATACTTTTAAAGAAAACTGGGATGAGAGTAGATCTGTTCATAAAACGGTTTACTGGTATTTAATGAAAGCGAGATATATGGATACTATTCCCCAAAAAGAAGAAGGATTTATAGATGCTAAGTTTATACACCTAGATAGAGTAGTAGATTTAGCTAGATATGATGATGAAAAGGAAATTATAAAAGTAGCCCTTGAAGAAGTAAAAAGAAGAATTAAAAAGGGCCAATAAAGTATAGGTGATATAAATGTCATTTTCAGCAAAAACAAAAAATGAATTATCAAGGGTGATATCTCCAAAGAAATGTTGTAATGTAGCGGAGTTATCTGCCCTTGTAAAGTTAAGTGGGAGCTTACAGCTTGCAGGAAATAAAAAGATAAACTTAAAGATAACAACTGAACACAATTCTATTGCTAGAAAGATTTTCAAATTGCTAAAGTTAAATTTTGGAATTAATACAAAAATATCTGTAAATAAGAATAAAACATTAAAGAAAAGTACTAGTTATGTGCTATTAGTAACTAGTGATATGGGGGCTATAAATTTATTAAAAGATTTAGGGATACTATATAGCGAAGAAGACTTCTATACTATAAATACTGTTCCTCATAGCTTAGTAAAACATGAAGATTGTGCTAGATCGTTTATAAGAGGGGCTTTTTTAGGCGGAGGATCTATAAGCGACCCAGAAAAAAACTACCATTTAGAATTTGTAACTAGTAATGAGGAATTTGCAGAATCTCTTAAAGACCTCATTAATTCGATAGGGTTTAATTCTAAAATTGTGCCTAGAAAAAACAATTATGTTGTTTACCTAAAAGAAAGTGAACAAATCTCGGATTTACTGAGTATAATAGGTGCACACAATGCTCTTTTAAGTCTTCAAAATGTAAAAATAGTAAAAGAAATGAGAAATAATGTAAATAGGATTGTAAATTGTGAAACAGCTAATTTATCCAAAACAGTAAGTGCTGCAGTAAGACAAATAGATAATATAAAATATATAAGAGATGCAAAAGGACTTGAATATATTCCTAGGAATTTGAGAGAAATAGCTAACTTAAGAATAGAATATGAAGATTTGACCTTAAAAGAATTAGGAGAGATGTTAAACCCTCCTGTAGGAAAATCAGGAGTAAATCATAGACTTAGAAAAATAGAACAGATAGCAGAAGATTTAAGGGAAAAAAATGGACATATATAAAATTAGGAGACTTGTATAGTCTCCTTTTTCTTTGTTTAGATTTTGTGTTAAAATATGTTTATACTTAAAACAAAAGGTAGGTGATAAGGATGAGTAAGGATTTTGTTCATCTTCATGTTCACACTGAGTACAGCTTATTAGATGGATTCTCCAGAATAGATAAACTAATAAAAAGAACTAAAGAGCTCGGAATGAATTCAATAGCTATAACAGACCATGGCTGCATGTTTGGAGTTATAGAATTTTATAAAAAGGCTAAGAAAGAAGGTATAAAGCCTATTATAGGATGCGAGGTATATACAGCACCTAGGACGCTAAAGGATAAAGACCCTAGTTTTGATAAATATCAAGGACATTTAGTATTGTTGGCTAAAAATATGACTGGTTATCAAAATTTAATAAAGTTAGTTTCTACATCTTATGTAGAGGGATTTTATTATAAACCTAGGGTAGACATAGAAGAGTTAAAAAAATACAGTGAAGGTATTATAGCACTATCAGCCTGCCTAGCTGGTGACATTCAACAAGCTATATTAAACAAAAACTATGAAAAAGCAAAAAAACTAGTATTAAGTTATAGTGATATATTTGGACAAGATAATTTTTATCTTGAACTACAAGACCATAATATAAAAGAACAAAGAGAAGTAAATTCTGCATTGTTAAAATTATCTAAAGAAACAAATATACCATTAGTTGCAACTAATGATATACACTATGTTGATAAAAAAGATTCAAAAATTCACGATGTCCTTATGTGCATTCAAATGGGGAAAACACTAGATGACCCTAATAGAATGAGATTTCAAAGTGAAGAATTCTATCTTAAGTCACCTGAGGAGATGTATGAACTGTTTCCTTATGCCCAGGAGGCGTTAGAAAATACGGCTAAGATAGCAGATAGATGTAACGTTGACTTTGACTTTAATACTATACATCTTCCAAAATATGAAGTTCCAAGTGGTTACACTCCAAATTCTTATTTAAGAGAATTATGCTATAGCGGATTAAAGCAAAGATATGAAAATATATCAGAAGAAATAGTTGAAAGACTAGATTATGAGTTAGATATTATAGAAAAAATGGGATATATTGAATATTTCCTTATAGTGTGGGATTTTATTAACTTTTCAAAGGAAAATAACATAATGGTAGGGCCTGGTAGAGGTAGTGCAGCAGGTTCTATAGTAGCATATACCCTTAATATAACAGACATAGACCCAATAAAGTACTCTCTACTCTTTGAGCGTAAGTTGAGGATGCGCTCTTTAAACTCCGTTAATTCGGTGAAAGCTATAGCATCTTAGAAAGATGTAGGCCAATACCGAGCAAAGCATTGATAGAAATGTTAATGTGTGCGTAACGACTAGGTGTGAGGCTAAAACTATGGTTATGCCAATAATTCACCCATGAAAGCGGGGCATAAAATCTATTGTAAAATACAAATTTGTGCGATATTATTAATCCTGAAAGGAATTGATATTATGCATAATATAATATGTAAAAATTGTAATAAAGAGTTTCAGAATAGTAAAAAACATCAGCAATTTTGTAGTAAAGGTTGTGCTACATCCTACAGGCAGAAAGCACACGACTTAAATTTTATGGAAGCGGAGAATGAGTTTAAGTATTATATGTTAGGATTAATATATGCTGATGGTTGTATATCTAAACAGCAGAATAAACTAGAAAGATTAACATTAGAATTAAAAGACAAAGAATTTATAGAGAATATAAAACCATTAATATCTCCCCATAGAAAACTATATATAACCAGGGGTAAAAAAGAAACTCATTCAGACACTTATAAGATTATATGTACTAATGTAGAAGCTTTAAATGAATTAAAAAGACTAGGTGTTATGAGTAGAAAGTCTAAAATAATACAAATGCCCTTGTTGACAGATAAACAATTTAGACACTTTGTAAGAGGCTTTTTCGATGGAGATGGAAGTATATTCTTAAATCATGTTAATAATCATACCTATAAACATTTAAGCTTTACTATTGCCAGTAAAGAATTTGCATTAGAGCTCCAATATAAGCTTAAACAACTAGGTTTTAGTTTTACCTTAGTTAATGATAGCAGAGAGACTAGCTGCGCAATTTATGTTAAATTGTATAAACAGAAAGAAATTACTAAATTTGCTGAATGGATGTATAAAGATTCTGAATGGTATATACAGAGAAAATACGATAGATTTTATGATGATATAGTCTGAGCTGGATAGGAACTGACCTATAGTAGTTATTAATTATTCGGGTTTGATAACGATGAGGGAAACCTCCAGAAGTATAGGATAAAGAGCCTATACGATAACAATAAAATGTTCCTTAATCCCGAGAGAATTTCAATGCCTGATATAGATATCGATTTTTGTTATGAGAGAAGAGAAGAAGTTATAGACTATGTAAAAAGAAAGTATGGAGATGACCATGTTGCACAAATAATAACATTTGGAACTATGGGTGCAAAGGCAGCTATAAGAGATGTAGGAAGAGTATTAGATATAAGTTATGCTCATGTAGATAAAATAGCCAAAGAAATACCTTTTGCAATAGGTATGACTATAGACAAGGCCCTTGAAATAAATAAAGATTTAAAGAAAATGTATGATGAAGATCCAGTAACTAAAGAAATAATAGATATATCAAGAGGCGTAGAAGGTATGCCGAGACATGCATCGACTCATGCGGCAGGAGTAGTTATAGCAAAAGAATCTGTAGATAGTTACGTTCCTTTATATAAGCATCAGGATGCTATAACAACTCAATTTACAATGACAACTCTTGAAGAGTTAGGTTTATTAAAAATGGACTTTCTTGGTCTTAGAACACTTACAGTTGTAAGAGATGCACTAAGTTTAGTATATAAGAACCATGGAGTTAAAATAGATTTTTCAAAAATGGAATATGATGACCCTAAGGTATATGAATTATTTAGTTCAGGAAATACCCTTGGAATATTCCAGTTTGAAAGTAGTGGAATGAGAGCTTTTATGAAGCAATTAAAGCCCGATAGTTTTGAAGATATAGTAGCGGGCAACTCTTTATTTAGACCAGGTCCTATGGACTCTATACCAATGTACGTTAGAAATAAAAACAATCATGATGAAGTGACATATATTCATCCAAAACTAAAGCCTATACTAGAGGTTACTTATGGATGCTTAGTATACCAAGAACAGGTTATGCAAGTTGTTAGAGACCTAGGCGGATATACCTATGGTAGAAGTGATTTAGTTAGACGTGCTATGGGTAAAAAGAAAATGGATGTAATGGAACAAGAAAGAAAGTACTTCATATATGGCAAGCTAGATGATAATGGAAATATAGAAATTCCAGGATGTATAAGAAATGGAATACCAGAAGATGCAGCAAATAAAATCTATGATAATATGATAGACTTCGCGAAATATGCTTTTAACAAATCACATTCTGCTGCATACGGCGTTCTAGCGTATCAAACCGCATATCTTAAAGCATACTATCCTGTAGAGTTTATGGCTGCTTTAATAACAAGTATAATGGGTAATAACGATAAAGTAGTAGAGTATATAAGAGAATGTAATTTACTAGGAATACAAGTATTAAAACCTGATATAAATAAAAGCTACTCTACGTTTTCGGTTGAAGATAAAAATATAAGGTTTGGGCTATCTGCAATTAAAAATGTAGGAGTAAATGTAATAAATCATATAGCTAAAGAAAGAGAAATCAACGGGGAATTTAAAGATTTTATAGACTTTTGTAAGAGGATAGAATCAAAGGATTTAAATAAACGTGTAATAGAGAGTTTGATAAAATGTGGGGCATTTGATTCTATAAGTCCTAATAGAGCGCAACTTATAGCTGGGTATGAAAGTTTAATAGAGAGTATAATAAATGATAGAAAGAAAAATATACAAGGACAGGTTTCTTTATTTGACACTATGGATATAGGTATATCTAATGAAAGCACTATATATAATCTTCCTAGGGTAGCAGAGTTTAATGAAAAAGAAAAGTTAAGTTTAGAAAAGGAAGTTCTTGGACTATATGTAAGTGGTCATCCGCTATCTCAATTTGAATATGAATTAAATCTAAATACAACTATAAATAATAGCATGCTAAATGAACTAAAAGATGATAATGAAGAATATCTAAAACTAGATGAACAAGAAATAATAATAGGCGGTATGATTGTAAACAAAACAATAAAAACAACAAGAAAAAATGATATAATGGCATTTATTGAATTAGAAGATTTATATGGAAGTATAGAAATAATGGTATTTCCTCAAATACTTCAAAAATATAATGACATATTAAAAGAAGATAATATAGTATACGTAAAAGGAAAACTAAGTATAAAAGAAGAAGAAAATGCAAAAATTATAGCTAGACAATTTTCCGAAATAAAAAAAATAAATAATAAATCTTTATATATAAGAATAGATAGCATGAATAATACGGAGGTATTAAATAAAATAAAAGACGTAATCCATAGCAACAAGGGAGATAGTATGGTATATATTTTTGCTCAAGATATCAAAAAGGCATTTAAGTCTGAGGAATATATGGTAGATATAAATGATGACTTACTATATAAATTGAAAAATACAATTGGGGAAGAAAATATAAAGGTTAAAGTATAAAAATTAAAAAATAAAAATATATGATATAATAACAAAAAATGGAATATAATGTTGTTGTTTAATTTTTTTATTATTGATGGGATGAGAAAATAATATAGGGACCATACAGGTCCCTATATTATTAGATTAGGAGGCTATAACTATGAAAACAATAGCAATACTAACTAGTGGTGGAGATGCTCCAGGTATGAATGCTGCTATTAGAGCAGTTGTAAGAACTGCAATATATTATGATTGTAAGGTGTTCGGGATAAATAGAGGATATAAAGGACTTTTAGAATCAGATTTACAAGAGATGAACTTGTCTTCTGTTGGAGATATAATACATAGGGGTGGAACAATACTTAAGTCTTCAAGATGTGAAGAATTTAAAACTGAAGAAGGAAGAAAAAAAGCTGTAGAAATTTTAAAAAAGTATAATATAGATTGTCTCGTAGTAATAGGTGGAGATGGTTCATTTATGGGAGCTCAAGCTCTAAGTAAAATGGGATTCCCAGCTATAGGTTTACCTGGAACTATAGATAATGATCTAGCATATACGGACTTTACGATAGGCTTCGATACAGCTATAAATACGGTACTAGATGCTATAGGTAAGATAAGAGATACATCATCATCTCATGAAAGGGTTAATATAGTTGAAGTAATGGGAAGACATTGTGGAGATATAGCTTTATATGCAGGTCTTGCAGGTGGGGCAGAGACGGTTATAGTTCCTGAGACTCCATACAATATAGATGAATTATGTGATAGATTAGACACAACTAAAAAAAGAGGAAAAAGACATAGTATAATAGTTTTAGCTGAAGGTGTAGGAAGTGCTCAAGAACTCGGCAAAGAAATAATTGAGAAAACAAAAGCAGATTTAAGAGTAACTGTATTAGGTCATGTTCAAAGAGGTGGAAGTCCATCAGCATTTGATAGAATATTAGCAAGTAAACTAGGAGCTAGGGCAGTAGAATTATTATTAGAAGGAAAATCTGCTAAAGTTGTGGGTATAAGAGATAATAAAATAATAGATATGGATATTAATGAAGCGTTAGATATGAAAAGGGACTTTGATACGGATATTTATAAACTAGTAAAAATCTTATCCATATAATAATGATCTACATATAGGAGGAGTAAATTATGATAAATAATATGAAAAAGACTAAGATAGTCTGTACACTAGGACCTGCAAGCGAAAATGAAGAAATTTTAAGAGAACTTATAAAAAATGGACTTAATGTATGTAGATTTAACTTTTCTCATGGAAATCATGAAGAGCAGAAAGTCAGAATTGATGTAGCTAAAAAAATAAGGAAAGAACTAAATAAGCCAATAGCTTTATTATTAGATACAAAAGGTCCTGAAATAAGAACTGGAAACTTTGCTGATCCAGAAGTTTTATTAGAAGAAGGACAAAACTTCACTATAACTATGAGAGAGGTTCTAGGGACTAAGGAAATGTGTACTGTAAGTTATAAAGGATTGGCTTCTGATGTTAAACCTGGAGATAGAATATTAATAGATGACGGTTTAGTCGGATTAAGAGTAGACGAAGTGAGTGCTGATGATATACTATGTACAATTGAAAATTCAGGTATAGTAAAAAACCATAAAGGTGTAAATGTTCCTGGGGTGAAAATAAACTTACCTGCTTTGACTCAAAAAGATATAGGTGATATAGAATTTGGTATTAAAGAAGATATAGACTATATAGCTGCATCCTTTGTTAGAAAGGCGACAGATGTTTTGGCTATAAGAGAGGTTCTTGAAAAAAACAATGCTACAGATATACAAATAATATCAAAAATAGAAAACCAAGAAGGTGTTGAAAATATAGATGAAATCTTAAAGGTTTCTGACGGTATAATGGTTGCAAGAGGGGACTTAGGAGTTGAGATACCTACAGAAGAAATGCCTATAGTTCAAAAGATGATAATAAAAAAATGTAATGAATTAGGAAAACCAGTTATAACAGCTACACAAATGCTTGATTCTATGATAAGAAATCCAAGACCTACAAGAGCGGAAGTAACAGACGTTGCAAACTCTATATACGATGGAACTGATGCCATAATGTTATCAGGAGAAACTGCAGCAGGTAAATATCCAATAGAATCTGTTAAAACTATGGCGACAATAGCTAAAAGAACAGAAGAAGCTTTGAACTACAATGAAATGTTAAAGGATAAAAAGATAACTGAAATAACAGTTACTGATGCAATAAGCCATGCAACATGTACTACTGCAGTAGATTTAAGTGCAACTGCTATAATAACATCTACATCATCTGGACATACAGCAAGAATGGTATCTAAGTTTAGACCAAAATGTGCTATAATTGCTACTACAGATGATGAGAAAGTTATGAGAAGGCTGGCATTGTGTTGGGGCGTATATCCAGTCAAATCAGCTCAAGCTGTAAATACAGATGAAGTTATTGAGAATTCAATAAAAGCAGCTAAAGAAGCTGAATTTATAAAAAATGGCGAATTAGTTGTTATAACTGCAGGAGTTCCAGTTGGAGTAACAGGAACTACTAACTTAATAAAAGTACATGTAATAAGCGAAGAAATAACAACTGGTATAGGTGTAGGATGTAAGACTGTAGAAGGAAGAGTTCATCTTATAACTAAATCAAGTGTAACAGTAGATTTTGAAGAAGGAGATATATTAGTAACTTCAATGACCGATGCTGATATGAATCCATATATAGAAAAAGCAGGAGCTATAATAACTGAAGAAGGTGGTATGACATCCCATGCTGCGATAGTAGGATTAAATATGAATAAACCAGTTATTTTATCTGCTAAAAATATAACTAACTTAGTTAAAAACGGGGATGTTATAACAGTAGATGCTGCAAGAGGTGTAGTATATAAAGGCTCAACTAGAGTTTTATAAAAGTAGCATATTATAAAGGGCAAGGCTTGTAATAGTTGATATTACAGGTCTTGTCCTTTGTTTTATTTTGTTTAAATATTAACAATTTACAGAAAAAAGAAATGAATAAAATAATTAATTCAAAAAATAAAATAAAAAGTATGCATAAAAGGACGTCGATGCTAGTATTATTAATTAAAATAATTAAAGGGGGGAAACATTATATGTCTGAATCAAGAGAAAATTGGGGGTCCAAGATAGGTCTGATATTAGCTATGGCAGGTAATGCTGTAGGATTAGGTAACTTCTGGAGGTTCCCGTACCAAGCCGCATCTAACGGCGGTGGAGCATTTATGATACCTTATTTCTTTGCACTTCTAGTTATAGGTATCCCAGTTATGTTAATAGAATGGCACATAGGACGTTTTGGAGGTAGATTTGGTCATGGAACAGTAGGTCCTATGGTTTATGTTCAAGCTAAAAAACGTATAGCACCTAGAAAGGCAATAATACTTGGCGGGTTATGTGGAGCATTTGCATTTGCAGTATCATTACTAGTGAACTCATATTACAATCATATAATAGGATGGACATTAGGATATAGTTTCTTATCAATAACAGGTGGATATATGGACAGCGCTGTAGCTACAACAGATATATTTGTAAAATATATCCAAGATCCATCATCATTAATATTCTGGATAGTAGCTTTACTTAGCATAGGATTTGCAGTAACAAGAGGAATACAAAAAGGTATAGAAGCATGGGCTAAGCTAATGATGCCTACACTATATGTATTTGGTATAATATTAGCAGTTAGAGCACTTACAATAGGTTCTCCTGTAAATCCTGATTGGAGTTCTATAGGTGGGCTTGGTTATATATGGAATCCTGATTTTTCATCATTAAACTGGAGAGCAGCGCTTGCAGCAGCAGGTCAAATATTCTTTACATTATCTTTAGGTATGGGTATAGTATGTAACTATGCATCTTACTTAAAGCCAGATGAAGATATAGTAGTATCTTCGGTAGCTATGATATCATTAAATGAATTTGCTGAAATAATACTTGGTGGTACAGCTGTTATACCTATAGCTTATGCATTCTTAGGTCAAGATGGTGTAACTGGTGGAGTAGGTCTTACATTTATGGCACTACCTAACGTATTTAGAACTATGGGTGGAGGACAATTATTTGGAGCTATGTGGTTCTTGTTATTATTCTTCGCTGGGTTTACTTCTGCTATAGCAATGTACAACTATTTAGTTGCTATATTAGAAGAAGATATGGGAGTAAATAGAAAAAAAGCATCTATGATAGTATTTGCAGGATATATATTAGTTGGTCTTCCAGTTGGTTTAGAGCCAATATTAACAAAAACTGCTGACTTAGCGTACTTTACAGAAGTAGATAACTTAATAGGAACTTATCTATTAATAGTTTTAGGATTACTTGAAACTATATTAATAGGATGGATAGTAGGAGAAAGTGCATTAGAAGAAATGAATAAAGGTGGATTATGGAAAGTTCCAAAGTGGTTCTTTAAATTATTCCATCAGTTCTTAACTCCTGTTACATTAATAGTTTTCTTAGTATTCTCTACAATAGACTTTATAAAAGCTGGATACTTTAATATAGTACCAAGCTTTGTTGCAAATAGCCCTCAATTAGTACCTTGGGTAAATGGAGCAAGAATAGTAATACTATCTGTATTAGTAATAGGATTTATTCAAGCATATAAATCTATAAAGAGTAAATATAGTAAAGAAATTGAAGAAAATAAGGTTACAACAGTTTAAATAAAGGGGGAATTGATGTGACTAGTGCTGGATGGATATTTATGGGCGTAGTTTGGACTGTTATATGTATAACTATATTTATAAGTTTGAAGAAGATAGTAGGAGATAAATAAAATAAAATAAAAAAACCCTCATTTTTAAAATGAGGGTTTTAATACAAAAGATACAAGCATATAATATATAAACAAAAACAATGGGGGGATAAAAATGAAGTGTAATACACTTATATCGAGTATAAAGCAAATAAGAAATGAATTAAAAAATGTATCAGGTTTAAAAGAAAGTAAGAAAGAAAAATACATAGCTGATCTAAAAAATATAGAAGATAAGTATGAAACAATAGAGGTTCCTGATAATTTAAAAAATGAATATGATGCTTTATATAGTAAGGGAAATGAATTATTAAAGGAAATTAGAAATAATAAGAATGCACAAAATAAAAAAATAGGTGATAGTATAGAAGCGTATATAAGATATTTAAAAGCTGCTATACATGATTTTCAAGGCACTTCAAAGTATTTACGTAAGTATATTTCAGCTTTTGTATTGGCATCAATATTATTTTTAGCCTTGACTCCTCAATACTATGGGTATATGCTTCCGGTTTTATTTTTTGTTCCTATCTATTTAGGATTAAAAGGTGTTAAAAACAGATCTATAACGGGGTTTTACATGAGTATGTCTGTTGTTCCAGTTGCACTTATGACTGCTTTTATGTGGATTAATAATGGAATAAATGTTTTAAAAGATTATAATGGAGCACTAAGAGCTGTAACAGATGATGGAGTTTCAGTTACAATAGCTAAAATTTTGGTTTATGGAGCACCTCTATTAGGAGTAGCATTATTGGTTTTTGCTTTAGTACAACTTTATAGAGGGTATAAATGTAAGGATTTATTTGTATAATAATAAAATATGGGCAAAATATATTAAAAATGGGAGGTTTATACCTCTCATTTTTTTGACTTAAAAACCGTATTTTGATAAAATAACTTGATATGGATTAAATTAAACACAAAGGAGATTTCCCTATGTTAATAGATAATAAAGAATATATAGTTGATATAGTAGATGTAGGACAAGGTGGAGTTGGAATAGGAAAATACAATGGTTTTACTGTATTTGTAGAAGGAGGATTAATAGAAGATAAACTTAAAGTGAAAATAACTAACTCTAAAAAGAAATATGCTGTTGGTGAAATAGTAGAAATAATAGATGAGTCACCATATAGAGTAAATAGGGAATGTGATGAATCACTGAAAGAATGTGGTGGTTGTCAAATACAAGAGTTAGATTATAAAAAACAGTTAGATATAAAAACTAATGAAGTAAAACAAACTATATCTAGAATAGGCAAATTAGAAAATGTTGTTATACATGAAACTATTGGAATGGATGTACCTTTTAGATATAGAAATAAGGCTCAGTTTCCAATAGGAAAGAAAAATGGTGAAACAGTATTAGGATTTTATAAAAAGAAAAGCCATGAAATAATACCATCTAACAAATGTGTTATTCAACATGACCTAAACGATAAAATACTTCAGATAGTAAAAACATACATAGATAACTATAAGATAAGTGTATACGATGAAAGTAATCATACAGGACTTATAAGACATTTGGTAACTAAAATAGGATTCAAAACAGGAGAGGTTATGGTAGTTTTAGTTATAAACGGAAATAAGCTACCTAACACACAAGAGTTAATACATGTTTTAAAAGAAAATATTCCAGGATTTAAAACATTAGTATTGAACATAAATAAAGAAAAAACTAATGCTATACTTGGAAGAAATAATAAGACTGTATATGGAGATGGAAGAATAAATGATTATATAGGAGAATTAGTATTTGAAATATCTCCTTTATCATTTTTCCAAGTAAATCCTATTCAAACAGAAGTTTTATATAATAAGGCTTTAGAATATGCAAATTTAAAAGAAAATGACGTTGTATTTGATATATACTGTGGAATAGGTACTATATCTTTATTCTTAGCTGAAAAGGCAAATAAGGTATATGGAATAGAAATAGTTGAAGATGCTATAAAAGATGCCAAAAGAAATGCTGATTTAAATAATCTTAATAATACTGAATTCTATGCAGGAAAAGCAGAAGAAGTAGTTCCAAGATTATATAAAGAAGGGAAAAAAGCAAATGTAGTAGTTGTAGACCCTCCAAGAAAGGGATGCGATGAAAAAGTTTTAGATACAATAGTTTCTATGAAACCTAATAGAGTTGTATACGTTTCATGCAATCCATCAACATTGGCAAGGGACTTAAAGTATTTAGATCAAAAGGGATATAAGTGTGTTGAAATACAACCGGTAGATATGTTTCCACACACTATGCACGTGGAGTGTGTGGCGTTGATAGAGAAAAAATAGGTTGATTTCAGGGGGAATAGATTATGAAATCCTTGATTATATATTGTTCTGATTATAAGAATAATACTGAAAAAATTGCACAGATATTTGCAAAAGAAATCGATTCGGATCTAATAAATATAAGGGATTTCAGTGACATTGACATAGAAAATTACGATTTGATTGGGTTTGGTTCAGGAGTGTACAAAGAGAGAATGTCGCCGAAGATATTTAAACTAGTTGATAAATTAAATTTGAAAAATAAAAATGTTTTTGTGTTTTCAACTAGTGGAGTTGGCATGAAATTTTATAACAATAAGTTAATTAAATCTCTAGTATCGAAAGGCGCCATAAATAAGGGTAGTTTTGCATGTAAGGGTAGCTTTGTGGCTCGGGAATTTTCTGATAATAAAATTTTTGATATTCTAGGCAGATTATCACAGAGACATCCCAATGATAAAGATTTTAAAGAAGCAAAAAGGTTCGTTGAGAGGGTGTTGGAGTCCATTTAAACATGTGGCATTTACAAAAAAATAGATTAGAATTAAATAGAATTTAATTATGTTTTGTGATCCCTCAGACTATTGTTTGAGGGATTTTTGATATTTATAAAATTTTATAATTTCTAAGATAATTGTCTTGAGTATTAATATCATTACATAAGATTAAATATAGAGTTATTTAATGTTTATTAATATCAAAATCATTAAAGTATTAATTCTAAATTTTGTTTTAAATATTAGGGGTGAGTTCTATGAAAAAAGAACAAGAAATTCCAACAGAAGAGATATTAAAAGAACCTATAGAAGAGCATATAGAAAATCTAACAGAAGAGTCAGTAAAAGAAACTATAGAAGAAGACATAGAAACCCTAACAGAAGAAGTGACAAAAGAATCTATAGAAGAATATATAGAAACCTCAAAAGAAGAACTAGTAGAAAAGCCTATAGAAGATACTATAGATGAGCCCGTAAAAAAACAAATAAAAAATTATAGAAAAATAGCTATTGGGGTAGGGATTTCTATATGTACTTTACTTATTATATATTTTGGAATATCTATATACTTTACTAGTCATTTTAATTTTGGTACTAAAATCAATAATATTAACATATCGGGAAAAAATGTAGAGGATGCAAAGGAAGCTATGACATCTGCCCTTTCAGATTATACATTTAATCTTAAAGATCGAGAAGGTAAAGTTGAACAAATAAAAGCCACTGATATAAGCTTAAAGTATAATTCAGATGAAAAATTTATTGAGAAATTTAAAGATAAACAGAACCCTATTAACTGGATTCTAGAGTGTTTTAATAAAGAAAATACTGAAATGATAGTAGAATTTTCATATAATGAGAATCTATTAAAAAAACAAATAGATAAATTATCTTATTTCAATAGTAGTAATATAATTGAACCTAAAAATCCAAGTTTTGAGTATATAGATAATAGCTATACAATTGTAGATGGAGACCCTGGGAATAAGGTAGATAAAGATATTTTATATAGTAGTGTGGCTAATTTATTGCATAATGGTGAATTTGAAATAAACTTAGAATCATCAGGTTGCTATATAGAGCCAGAGTATAACTCAAAGTCAAAAAAGACTATAGAGGTTAGAGATACACTTAATAAATATGTATCTTCGAAAGTTGTATATACTTTTGGAGATAAGAAAGAAACTTTAGATGGTTCTATAATAAACAAGTGGCTTAAGGTTAATGAAAAATTTGAAGTTATAGTTGATGAAGAAAAAGTAAAAGATTATGTAGATGGACTTTCTAAAAATTACAATACAGTTGGAAAGATAAGAGATTTTGTAACATCGTCAGAGAAAAATATAAAAATTGATGGTGGAGATTATGGATGGAGTATTAATATAACTAAGGAAACACAAAATTTAATTTCAGCCATAAAAGAAGGTAAAACTATAACTAAAGAACCAGAATATAATAATACTGCATTTTCTCATGGGAAAAATGACATAGGAAACACCTATGTAGAAATAGACTTAACAAATCAACATATGTGGTTTTATAAAAATGGCTCCTTAATAGTACAAGGAGATATAGTTACAGGTAATGTAAGAGATAATAATGCAACTCCCCCAGGTGTATATATTTTAAAATATAAAGCGAGAAATGTTGTACTTAGAGGTCCTGGTTATGCTGCTCCTGTTACCTTTTGGATGCCATTTAATGGAGGTATAGGAATTCACGATGCCAGCTGGAGAAGTGTATTCGGAGGAAATATCTATAATACAAATGGTTCTCATGGTTGTATAAATTCACCATATAATGTAGCGAATGCTATATTCGATAATATTAAACCTGGTACTCCTGTTGTTTGTTATTAATAAGATTAATTAGTAATATTTAGACCCAATTGAATAAATATAAATAGATATAAACTATATTCCCTCGCTGAGGGAATTTTTGTTTTTGGATTAAAGTAAATACTTATATAATAATTTAAGTTTATTGAAATTACGTACTTATATTGATAAAATAAAAGGGAAACGTCAATATACAAAGGAGCAAATACAATGAACTTAAATTCAAATGAAAACATTTATAAAAATTTATTAAATATATTAAATAATGGGAAAAAAGCTGTTATGATTACAACTTCAAATTATAATGGTGAAAATAATGGGTACTCACGAAATGAAATATTACTTACAGAGGATGATTTATATACAAAATTAATGAATTTAGAAGAAGATTTACGCAAAAGGGCTTTGAATGTACTTGAAACAGGTAAATTGGAATTTATAAATAATCAGGATAAAGGGACTGTTATAATCGAACCATATTTCCCCGAACCTAAATTAATTGTTTTAGGTGGCGGACATATTTCAAAACCTTTAGTTGAGTTTGCTTCCAAGGTTGGGTTTTCTGTAACTGTTATAGATGATAGGCTTTCATTTGCAAATCCAAATAGGTTTCCAGATGCAGAAAATGTAATTTGTGAAAGCTTTGAAACATGCTTTGAAATGCTTAATATAAATAAGTCGTCTTTTGTTGTTATTGTAACTAGGGGTCATAGACATGATATGCTTTGCCTGAAACAAACACTTAAGTATGATACTGGTTATGTTGGTATGATAGGCTCAAAGAGACGTATTAAAATTACTAGGGAACAATTGCTAAATGAAGGATACTCTAAAGAACAATTAGATAAGGTTAATGCGCCTATAGGATTAGATATTAACGCAGTTTCTCCTGAAGAAATAGCTATATCAATACTAGCACAGCTTATTAGTTATAAAAGAAGTAAGAAGGTTAATTACTTAGAATTTGACAGCTCAATAATAGAAGAGTTATCAAAAGATATTAATGAACCAAGGGCTATGGCTACTATAGTTTTAACTAAAGGTTCAGTTCCAAGAAGAGCAGGAGCTAAAATGATTGTTTATCCTGATGGTAGAATTGTAGGAAGTATAGGTGGGGGATGTAGTGAAGGAGAAGTAATAAATACAGCTCGAGATATTATAAGAAATGGCGGATATAAAGTTCAAAAAGTTGATATGACAGGTTCTGTTGCTGAGGATGAAGGAATGGTGTGTGGAGGAATAATGGAAGTATTAATAGAAAAAATATAACAATAATTTACAGAGTGGTTAAACCACTCTTTTTTAAGAGATAAAATGTCGAAATTCATTGATTAAAGTCAGAAAATTGTATATAATTTTTTTATGAAGAGATGGTCAAAAAAGCATCTTAATTAGAAATCATACATTATATTATGAAAGTGAGGACTTTATAGTGAATCAAGGAAATCAAATTAAGGAGTGGTCTAATCCTACTCCAGCAGGGCTAGTTGCTTTGGCAGTAGCATGTTTCGGATTTTTTGCCCTATTATCTGGGAAAGTAACACATGATGCGTTGCCATTATTAGGTATCTGGTTATTAGGAGGATTTGTAGTACAACTTGTGGTTGCGCTAATTGATTTAAAAGGCGGAAATACAACAGGTGGAAACACATTTTTATTCTTTAGTGCCTTCTTTATGTTAGTAGGCGGTCTTGAAATGATTATGAAATTCCAAATGGCTACAAATAATATCGTACTTGATGCTCGTATTGATGGTTGGGCATGGTTAGTATTGACAATTGTAATATGGTTATGGACACCAGCATTTTTAAAAACGCCTTTTGTATTAAGTTTAATAGTTTTTGCATTAGATATAGCACTTCCATTTATTACTTTAATGGATTTAGGAATCTTATCAAAGAGTTTCGCAGTTATACCAGCTTGGTCGTTATTAATAGCAGGTATATTAGGTATTTATCTTTCTGCGGCTATGATAGTTAATACAGCTTTCGGAAAACCGGTATATCCTATGCCAGGTCCTATTATAAAAGATAAAAAAGTTGCTAATCAAGTTAAGAGCCCTGCAGCATAATTAAAGATTCACATTTAAAATAAATAATTTAAACCAAAACAGCAGGAGATTTCCTGCTGTTTTATTTTGCCATTAATGTAAGTTGTGTTGGTGTAAAAAGTTATTGAAAAAGATATTAGTATAAATAAGATTAGTGATATAATAAAGCACATAAGCAAATAAAGTCAGAGGTGAAATATGGTACATATAACATTAGATGATATATATAGTAATGCTTCAAAAGAGATTACAATAAATAAGGGTAAACAATATTGTAGTGAAGGAAGAGTCAAAATAAAAGATTTTGGTGAAAAAACTAATATAGTTAAGGCTATTGTTTCAGGTACATATGACTATGATGTAGAAGTCGAGTTTGACAAAAATGGTAAACTTGACTTTGCAGCCTGTGAGTGTCCTGCTTATAATGATCATAATGGTAACTGTAAACATATAGTAGCTACGATGTTTAAACTTTATGAAACTGGAAAGTCAAAAAGAGCTGAAAAGGTAAAAGAAGAGTATATTTCTAAGAATATATTAGAATTTTTTACATACAGAAAAAGTGAAGATCAAGTATTAGTTAATATGGAATATGATTACGAACTTAACTATGGAAGTAATGGTTTTTTAAGAGAAACCTACTTAAATCTTAAAATAGGAGAAAGTAAACTATATATTGTTAAAAACACAAAAAAGTTTATTGAAAGTATTATAAATAATGAACAGTTGTACTTTGGAAAGGAGTTCACGTTTGATCCAAGTATACATTATTTTACCGATGAAGATAAAAATATTATAGATTTATTGATAGAGATTTATGATATTGAAAACTCCTTAGATGAAATGTCATTTTCCCTTAGGAATCCAAGTCTTTTTAAAGGAAAAAAAGTATATCTTTCACAAGCGACAATTAAAAGATTTTTTGAGTTATCGAAAAATACAAAGTTAAATATTATTATTAATGAAAATAAATATAATGATATCGAAATTATAGAGGAAGATATAGATATTAAGTTTATACTAGCTGAAGAAAATAACGACTTTAAGCTAGAGATAAATACAGAAAATAATATTATACCTTTGGTAGAAGATGGGAGATATATTTTTTCTAATAATAAAGTTTATAAAATATCTAATAATCAAAGCCAAAACTTAAAACCATTCATTGAATCAATAGGCATTAAAAATAATAATTTTATTAGAATTCCTCAAAAACATAAAGAAAAATTTATTTCTTATGTCTATCCAGCAATAAAAAAAATAGGGAATATAAGTCTTAATAAGGAAGTGGAAGATACATTATATGATCCTGGATTAAAAATAAATATATTTTTAGATAAAATTAATGAGGGAATTGCTTCTAATGTAGAATTTGCATATGGCGATATTATAATAAATCCTTTTAAAAGAGAATATAGGAATGAAAGAAATAATAATAAAATAATTTTAAGAGATATAGAAAAGGAAAATGAGATACTTTCACATTTTGAAGATTCAGAGTTTAAAGTGGGTAATGAATATATATATTTAGACGACGACGATAAAATATTTGATTTTATATACAATAAACTTGATTTGCTAGGTAATATTTGTAATATATATTATTCTGATGATTTTAAAACATTAAAAATAAACAAATCTTATTCAATTTCAGGAGGGGTAAGATTAAAGCCTGAAAATAATCTATTAGAGTTCAAATTTTCAATTGAAGGAATGACGGATGAAGAATTAAAAGATGTATTTAAATCAATTAAGGAAAAGAAAAAATATCATAAGATGAAAAATGGAACATTTTTTTCTATTGAAAGTGATGAATTAAACAAACTACAAAAACTTGCAGATTACTTAGAAATAGATGATATGTCAAATGATAAGATAACTCTACCTAAATATAAGGCCTTGTATATCGATGAATATTTAAAAGAATGTAATATTAAAACAATAAAGAGAGATCTTATGTTCAAGGAATTAGTTCAGAACATAAGAGAGCCCGAAGATATTGAATATAATATTCCTATAAATATGGATAATATATTAAGAAACTACCAAAAACTTGGTTTTAAATGGTTGAAAACTCTTAATAATTATGGATTTGGAGGAATTTTGGCAGACGATATGGGTCTAGGTAAGACAATTCAAGTTTTATCATTCTTACTTTCAGAAAAAAATGAAAATGGAACACAACCATCATTGATAATTACTCCTACATCTCTTGTATACAATTGGTTGTCAGAAATTCAAAAATTCACACCAAATTTAAAGACTGTTATTATATCAGGTAATAAAGAAGAGCGAGAAGAATTAATAAATAGTATAAATGAATATGATGTTGTTATTACATCGTACCCCCTTATTAGAAGGGACGTAGACTTATACAATGACTTTGATTTTAGATTTTGTATATTAGATGAGGCTCAGCATATAAAAAATCCACTATCTAATAACGCAAAAAGTGTTAAGGAAATTAAAGCACAAAACTACTTTGCTCTTACAGGAACTCCTGTTGAAAATTCCTTAACAGAGTTATGGTCAATTTTCGATTTTATAATGCCGGGATTACTTTACTCACATAGTAAGTTTGTTAAGAAATTTGAAAAACCAATAGTTAAGGAACAAGATAAAGAATCATTAGAAGAATTGAGAAGATATATAAATCCATTTATACTTAGAAGATTAAAAAAGGATGTTTTACATGAACTTCCGGAAAAGATTGAAAGTGAAATAGTATCTCAACTTACAGACGATCAAAAGAAAATTTATCTAGCATATTTAAATAAGATAAAAGGTGAAATTAAAGAAGAAATAAATACTAATGGAATTGAAAAAAGTCATATCAAAATCCTTGCAGGGCTAACTAGATTAAGACAAATTTGTTGTCATCCATCTATGTTTATTGAAAATTACGAAGGTGAAAGTGGAAAATTACTACTATTAGAAGAGCTTATAAAAGAAAATATAGACGGCGGACATAGAATTTTAATATTTTCTCAGTTTACATCTATGTTAGGTATAATAAAAGATATGTTACTTGAAAATAACATTGATTATAAATACTTAGATGGCTCAACTAATATTAATGATAGAGGACGTTTGGTTAAGGAATTTAATGAGGGAGAAGGAGACGTATTTTTAATTTCTCTAAAGGCAGGAGGAACTGGTCTTAATTTAACAGGTGCTGATACTGTTATACATTTTGATCCTTGGTGGAATCCTGCTGTAGAAGAACAGGCTTCTGATAGGGCATATAGAATAGGACAAAAAAATACTGTTCATGTAATGAAGTTAATAACCAAAGATACGATAGAAGAAAAAATTTATGAATTACAACAGAGGAAAAAGAAATTAATTGATTCTATAATTAAGCCAGGAGAAACTATAATTTCTAAATTAAGTGAAGAAGAAATTAAATATATTTTTGATTTAGAATAAAAATAAAAAAGGTTATATTCTTCAAAGTTGAAGAATATAACCTTTTTATATTTGGGAAACCATAATTTCCATCTTATGAACTTGAGCAACGGACCTGTTTTTCAAGGTCGTTGGCGATATGAGTGTAACGAATTTTTAGTAGTTTCTTTTTAACATAGTATTTATAATATCTAAAAGTATATCTTTCGCTTCACATTCTGGAAGCTTATTTAATTGATTAAAAGCTTTTTGAGTATATAAGTTAGCTAAAGTTCTTGATTTTTCTATACCGCCATGTTCTTTTGCAAGATCTAAAATTCTCAGTATATCATCATCACTTATATCTTCTTTATATATAAGATTTCTTAATTCTCCACTCTTATCCTTTTGTAAGGCATAAATTAATGGAAGAGTATAAACACCTTCCTTTAAATCGCCTTTTATACTTTTTCCTAAAAGTTTTTCATCTCCAGTATAATCTAGAATGTCATCTATTATTTGAAAAGCCATACCGACATTATATCCTATTTTACCTAGAGCCTTAGCTTGTCTTTCTGGACAGTTACTTTCACTAGCACCTACATATAAACTTAATGCAAATAATGCTGCTGTTTTACCAGAAATAACCTTTAGGTATTTTTTTAGAGATATACTTTGAGAACGTCTTAAATAATACTGTCTAAGTTCTCCGACACATATACGTGAAATAGCATTAGAAATATTTTTCATATTTTCAGCTGTATGTTCGTTAGAAAGCATTGAAAAACATCTGCAAAATAAGAAATCTCCCATAAATACAGCATAATCCTTACCGTATTTAGATTGAATAGTTTTATTTCCTCTTCTTAAAGGAGAATCATCTACAATATCATCGTGAACTAACGTAGCCATATGAAGAAGTTCAATTACAGCAGCTAATGGATATAATCTATCTTTATCATACTGGCCGAATCGTCCACCTAATAAAAGAAAAGCAGGGCGAAGAAGCTTTCCTCCAGACTCAATTAGCTCTAAAAGGGGCTTTTCGATGTATTTTTCACTAGACTTTACGTTTTCTTTCATTATTTTTTGTACATCTTCTAATTCTTTTCTGATTATTGGATACTTGTTCCAAACGTTATTCATGAAATCACCCTTACTATATGATTTTTAAAACAAAAGCCCTTTCGAAACAAAGTAGTCTCGAAAGGACATAAATTTCTAATCTACATATAAATATGTTTTCTTAGCGAAGCCTGTTTTATTCCACCATTTTTTTATGAAAGGTAAAACATAGTAATCAAGTCCAAGTACACTTCCTGACCAACCTATTAATGCAACAGCACTGAATATGAACCATAACATTTCAGTTGGAGCCATACCTGAAGACCAAATCATTATACCCATTAATATAGATACAATTGCAGCTAGAGGAGTAAATAATCCAGCTATTAATAAAAGACCAACTACTATTTCAGCACAAACCATACCTGTTTGGAAAACTTGAGCTAATCCAGTAAATCCACCGTCTGGTGTATAGAAGAACATATCCATAGACCATTTTACCATATTTGCTATGAAATCTGGAACTGGTAATGCTGTTATAGCTTCAGCAGTTTTTGATGTAGCTTCTGCTGCTTGAGATGCACCTGAAGTAGCTGCAGCAGGTGAAGCTGGTATTAAGAATATATTACTTGGATCTGCCATAATTTTTGGAAGTTTAGCTAATCCTTCTGTTAACCATTTGTATCCAACGAAAAGTCTAAGTGGAACAAGCCAGAAAACAGGAGTAGCTTTTGATAAAAGTCCACCAACAAAACTTCTGTTATCTTTAACATGGAAAAATTCAAGCATAAGATAAGACCAACATTTATTAAATCCAGCTACTTGGAAGAAATAAACTAAATTTATAAAGTGCTTAACAAACATAGCTATGAATCCAGAGAATTCATACATCTTGCCAGGAGTTCCAATTTGAGCTACTCCGTATTTTCCACCTATACATACCATAGCACCATGGAATACAGGCTTATAAGATTTCTTTTCTCCGCCTGTAATGTCTGTTGCAAGGTTGTGTGCTATTAATCCAGATGAATGCTCAGCATTTTCAACCATTTGAGGTACTGGTCTTTGTTCTCCCTCTGGAATATAGAATATATTATCTCCAACAACATATACATTTTCATAATCTAATGATTGTAATTTATCGTTTGTAACAATTCTTTTTCTTCCTTCTTGTTTTAACTCAGTATTTCCTACTGTATCAGAACCTTCTACACCTGCTGCCCAGATTACTGTATGAGTAGGTATATTACGACCGCCCTTTAATATTGCATAATCTTTTCCTATTTCTGAAGTAGGAGAGCTTGTTATTATTTCAACACCTAGCTTTTCTAATCTTTTAACTGCTTTGTTAATAAGATTGTCTGGGAAAATAGGTAATATTTTAGGAGCCCCATCTACTGCATAAAGTTTTACTTCGCTTGGATCGATGTGGAAATCTGCGCATAGACGATCCTTGTATTCGCCTAATTCTCCAACCATTTCTATTCCAGTAAAACCAGATCCAACTACTACAAATGTAAGTAGAGCTTTTCTTTTTTCTGCATCTGGCTCAACCATCGCTTTTCTAAACATATTAAGTATATGTTCTTTTAGGTTAACAGCATCTTCAAAAGACCATAATGGGAAACTGTTTTCTTCAGCTCCGGGAACTCCCCAGTAAGTAGGTTTTGAACCTGTTCCGATTACAAGATGATCATATTTGTAAGAATTTTTATTAGACTTTAAAACTTGATTCTTGAAGTCCATCTCAGTTATTTCATCTAGTACAACGTTTACCTTTCTTCCAGCAAACACCTTTTTTAAATCAATTCTAATAGAATCTTCTGGTACTCTTGCTGCTGAAACCTCATGAAGCTCAGTTAACATTGTGTGATAAGCGTTCTTATCAATAAGTGTAATTTCAACAGAGCTATCGTTTTTGAACTTTTTAGCAAGCTTTTTAGCAGTTAATATACCGCCATATCCAGCTCCTAAGACAACAATTTTTTTCGTGTTATCCATTATAAATCCCCCTTCCGGTTATCTAAAAAAAATTAGTTATATTCGACAAAAAATGTCGATTTCTACTTATAATACCTGATACAATTATAACATGCATAAGTCGATATTTCAACTATGATGACGATATTAGTCATTAATTAAAAAAATATCAATCTTAATGGATTATTATCAATAAAAATAGACGATAAATGTCATTTAAAATCATGATAAACGTTTTTACTTTGTATATTGACGGCCAAATATACCTATGATATATTATAAATATAGTATAATTGTTAATAAAGTATTACTATTTTCGGATAAATTTACTATTTATTACGAAGATTAAATTGAGGGAGGAAAATTTTATGAAAATGAAAAAATTATTAGCTTTAGGAACTGCAGTTATGGTAGCTGGATCTTTAATGGTAGGATGTACAAGCACTAAGGAAGAGCCAAAGGAAGAAACAACAGAGCAAACAACTGAAGAAACTACTGAAACTGCAGAAACTGCAGAAGAAACATTCAAAGCAGAAAGCGAAGCTGATGATCGTGGATATAAAGGTGTAGTTGAAATAACTTATAAAGATGGAAAAATAGCAACAGTAGTATACAATGAAATAGGTAAAGATGGAAAAACTAAGAAAGAAGATGAAGGATACAACACTGAAATGAAAAAGGTATCTAAAGTAAGTGCTAAAGAAGCAGCAGAACAATTAGAAAAAGCTTTAGTAGAAACTCAAGATATAGAGAAAGTAGATACAGTTTCTGGAGCTACAGGTTCTTCAGAATTATTCAAAACTCTTGCTAAAGAAGCTATAGCACAAAAAAAATAAATTGAATATAAAAAGTAAATTTAAATGGCTTTAGAGATTTTTCTCTAAGGCCATTATTACTTCTATAAAGAAATAATAGATATATGATATAATATTTTTGATTATTTTAAAAAATATCTTTAGAAAAGTGAGGCATAAATATGCAAAAAATCAAAAGACAGATGAGCATCTTACTTGTTTTTGTATTATTAGTTTTAGGGCTTTCTGGTTGTGCAAAACAAGAAGAAACGTCAGGGTCATCAGAACCTATTGCAAAGACCGAATATTTACTTGGAACTGTAGTTACTATTACAATTTATGATTCAGTATCTGAAAAGGTATTAGACAAAGCATTAGATAGAATAAGAGAAATAGAAAATAAAATGAGCCTTAATATAGAAGGTAGTGAAGTAAATAAGATTAATGAAAAAGCAGGAATTGATTATGTTAAGGTTTCTGATGAAACTTATAATGTTATAGAAAGAGGTAATTACTATTCTAAGATATCAGATGAAAAGTTTGATATCACAGTTGGCCCTCTAGTTCAGTTATGGGACATTGCAGGAGAAAATCCTAGAGTACCTTCTAAAGAAGAAATTGAATCAGCAAAGTCTTTAATAAATCATGAGGATATTCTCTTTGATAAATCTAATAAAAAAATTAAGTTAAAAGAAAAAGGTATGAAAATTGACCTTGGAGGAATAGCAAAAGGGTATAGTGCAGATTCTGTTGCTGAGGTTTTAAGAGAAAATGGAGTAGAGCATGCTATTATAAATTTAGGTGGTAATATACTTACTATGGGAAGTAAGACAACTGGAGAACCATGGAAAATAGGTATTCAAAATCCTGATACTAGTAGAGGTGAATATATAGGAATAATAGGAGTAGAAGATAAGACCGTTGTAACTTCTGGTATATACGAAAGATTTTTTGAGCAAGATGGCAAAAAATATCATCATATTTTAAGTCCTTTTACAGGGTATCCTATTGAAAATTCTATAGCAGGAGTTTCTATTATTACGACAAAATCTATAGATGCCGATGGTTTATCTACTTCTTTATTTTCACTAGGCGTTGAAGAAGGTTTAAAAAAGGCTGAAACACTTGAAGATGTAGAAGTTGTATTTGTAACGAAAGATGATAAAGTATATATAACTTCTGGATTAAAAGATAATTTTGTTTTAACAGATACTAACTTTACATTAGCAAATTAAAACTAGATTGTGCATATAATATAATATTATTAAATAAAAGCTTGGAGAAATTTTTCTTCAAGCTTTTATTTATAAAAATAATATGTATATTATTTTTAAGTTAGGGTGAAAGGGGGGAATATTAGGGTGAAAAAGTTATGGTGGAAAGAATCAGTTGTATATGAAATATATCCAAGGAGCTTTATGGATTCAAATGAAGATGGAATTGGAGATTTAAGGGGTATTGTATCAAAGCTAGAGTATTTAAAAAACTTAGGAATAGATGTTATATGGGTTTGTCCAATGTATAAATCTCCAAATGATGATAATGGGTATGATATTAGTGACTATCAAGATATTATGAATGAATTTGGCACAATGAATGACTTTGATGACCTTTTAAATGAAGTACATAAATATAATATGAAGCTTATAATTGATTTAGTTATAAATCATACAAGTGATGAACATCCATGGTTTATTGAATCTCGTTCTTCTAAAGATAATCCAAAAAGAGACTGGTATATATGGCGTGGTGGTAAAAATGGAAAAGAACCTAACAATTGGGAAAGTATTTTTGGAGGTTCCGCATGGGAATACGACGAAAAAACAAAACAATATTTCTTGCATTTGTTCTCAAAGAAACAGCCTGATTTGAACTGGAAAAATGAGGATATGAGATATAATATATATAATATGATTAATTGGTGGTTAGATAAGGGTATCGATGGATTTCGTGTAGATGCTATAAGTCATATAAATAAAGAAGAAGGTTTAGAAGACATGCCTAATCCAGAGGAATTAAAGTATGTGCCTTCATTTAATAAACATATGAATGTAGTAGGAATTCATAAATATCTTGAAGATATAAAAATGAACACATTTTCCAATTATGACATAATGACTGTTGGAGAAGCAAATGGGGTAAAAGTAGAAGATGCAGATATTTGGGTTGGAGAAAAACAAGGTAAGTTTAACATGGTGTTTCAATTTGAGCATCTAGACTTATGGAATACAAGAAACAGTAAAGAGTTAGATATTTTAGAATTAAAAAATATATTAACAAAATGGCAAAAAGGATTAGAAAACAAAGGATGGAATGCTTTATATATTGAAAATCATGATATTTCTCGTTCAGTATCTACTTTAGGTGATGACACAAAATATTGGCGCGAAAGTGCAACAGCTTTAGCAACTATGTATTTTTTAATGCAAGGAACACCGTTTATATATCAAGGGCAAGAAATAGGTATGACTAACATTAAATTTAAAAATATTGAAGAATATAGGGATATAAGGACTAAAAACATGTACAAAATTAAAAAAGAAGAGGGAATTTCACATGAGGAAATAATGGAAGAGATATGGGCAACTTCTAGGGATAACTCTCGTACACCTATGCAATGGGATGGGTCTAAAAACGCAGGTTTCACAACTGGCGAGCCGTGGATAGGAATAAATGAAAACTACAAATATATAAATGTTTTAAATGAAGAAAAAGATTCAAACTCTGTACTTAATTTTTATAAAAAAATGATTTCTATTAAAAAGGAAAATGATGTATTTACTTATGGATTATATTATTTGATATTAGAAGACCATAAGCAAATTTATGCTTACACTCGTATTTTAAATGATGAAAAGGTTGTTATTATATGTAATTTAACAGATCGTGAAGCAAATTACAAATACAATGATATAAAATTATCATATAATAAGTTGATGTTATCAAACTATAATGTTAAGCAACACAATAGTATAACTAGCTTTGTACTAAGACCATATGAAGCGAGAATATATAGATATAATTAAAAAGCTTATAGGATTTTTCTATAAGCTTTTTAATTATATCTATATATTAGTTTTTATTGTTGAGTACAAAAATTCTGATAAAATATAATATAAACATTAAAGGAAGGTAAATTAAATTTTATGAATTCAAATTTTAAAATATGGAAAGAAGAAGACATAAGGTTAGAGCTATTAAAGTTTTCTAAGATAGCAAATTTAAATTATAAAAAGTGGGATATAGATAGTATTCCTATTAGAATAAGTAAAAAAATGACTAGGAGTTTGGGTATTTTCAAATTTTCTAGGAAACTTAATGATAAGAAAATTATATTTACTCCAGTAGAATTTGTATTTTCTGATAGATTATTAAATGGTACATGTAAAGAGGATACGGTTAGACATATTATAGGTCACGAATTTGCACAT
Organism: Sporacetigenium mesophilum DSM 16796; assembly: GCF_059569055.1. NCBI lineage: Bacteria > Bacillati > Bacillota > Clostridia > Peptostreptococcales > Tepidibacteraceae > Sporacetigenium > Sporacetigenium mesophilum. The sequence continues at coordinate 75,764 of NZ_JCANUR010000002.1, forward strand.
TTTTATTGTACTATTGTAGATCAACAAAACAATGGTCATAACGATAGATTTAAAAGGGTGTGTTCTAACCTTGGAATATCCTCTAAGTTTTGGGGTACATGTTCTGTTATAGATGAGCTAAGTGATTTCGATAAAAAAGAATATCATATACTTTGTAGTAACTGTGATAAATTAGTAGCAGTTGCGCAAAGAAAAAGTAGGGTAGATAATTTACTTAAAAACAGTATAAGTGCTTGTTGCAGAGCAAAATTAAAGTATATAGATGGACATATAAGCACTAGATTAAAGTAACAAAGTTTATATTTATTATATAAAAATATGTATTTATATCTATAAAATGTACAAACTTGTAATATATAAATCTTGTATGGTTGAGGGTGAAGCTATGGAAAAAACAGGATTAATATTACAAGGCGGAGGCATGAGAGGTATATATACATCTGGAGTTATAGACTATTTTATAGAAAATGATTTGTATTTCCCTTATGTAATAGGAGTGTCGGCTGGAGCGTGTAATGGAAGTGCATATATAGCTAGACAAAAGGAGTATGGTAAAAAGTCCATATTAGATTTTGTTGACAGACCTAATTTTTTAAGTTTTAGAAATTTAATTAAAACTAAAAACATATTTGATATGGATTTTATATTTGATGAAATGCCTAAAAAACACAATGTATTAGATACAGATACACTTATGAATGCTAATGAAAGGTTCATAGCTGTAGCTACAGATTGTTATACAGGAAAGCCTATATATTTAGAAAAACACAACTGTAGTGATATACAAAATGTATTAAGGGCATCAAGTAGTGTACCTGTAGTCTCTAAAAAAGTAATAGTAAATGATATGCATTTGCTAGATGGAGGAGTATCAGATCCAATACCGGTAAAAAAGTCTATAGGAGATGGGAATAAAAAAAACATAGTAGTTATGACAGAGAACCTGAAATATATGAAAAAGGCTAAAATAGATCGTATATTAAAATGGGTTGCCTCAAGTATGTATAATGAGCATAAGGAGATGCTAGAAATATTGCTTAATTATCATGAATTCTACAATAAAGTAATAGATGAGGTAAAGGACTATAAGCACCAAGGAAAGGCTTTTATAATAGAGCCATCTAAAGATATTAAAATAGATATGTTTGGAAAAAACAAAACTGCATTAAGAGAATTATATGAGATAGGTTATGAAGATGCAAAACATAATTATAAAGATATGATAAGCTATATATATGAAAATTAGACTATATTTAAACTGAATAATTTTATAAAATCTAGGATACTATATATACAAATGAATGTATAGATTATAAATCATTATATTAAAAAACTACATGTAGTATTAATCTATCATACATTCATTTAAAATAGATTAAGTCCTCTAATGAAAATTAGAGGACTTTTGATTTTTTTGGGTAAATAAAATAATATAAATAAAAATATATAGGAGATGAGTTGTATGAAAGTATTATTTACCTATGATTATGGAAAAGAAAAAATGAATAAGATACAAGAACTTGGTTATGAAGTTATATATCAAGATGAAAGAAATATAAGTAATAATATAGAAAATGAAGATATAGACGTATTAGCTTGTTATAATCCATTTGGTAATTTAGATATTAGCAAAATGAAAAATCTAAAGCTTATACAATTGTCTAGTATAGGAATTGATCAAGTACCAACTAAATGCGTAGAAAATAGTGACGTTGTACTTTGTAACAACAAAGGCGGTTATAGTATACCTATAGGTGAATGGATAGTAATGAATATACTGCAAATATATAAAAATACTACGAAGCTTTACAATAATCAAAAAAATAAAAAATGGAAAGTGGACACATCCATATTAGAAGTATATGGGAAGAGTATAGGATTTATAGGAACTGGAACATTAGCTTTAGAAGGTGCTAAAAGACTTCAAGGATTTGAAACGAAAATATATGGAGTTAATACCAATGGAAGAGATACAAAATATTTTGACAAGTGTTTCCCAATGGAAAAATTAGATGAGGTATTAAAAATGTGTGATGTAATTGTAATAACAATTCCTTCTACAGAAACTACTAAATATTTAATAAATGATGAAAAATTAAAGCTTATGAAAGATGGGTCAGTTCTAATAAATGTAGCAAGAGGTAACATATTAAATGAAACAGATATTATAAACAATATAAGTAAATTTAGAGGGGTAGCCCTTGATGTTTTTGAAGAAGAGCCCTTATCTCAAGATAGCCCTTTGTGGGATTTTGATAACGTTATAATAACTCCTCATAATTGTTGGATATCAGAATATAGAAATGAAAGAAGATTTAACTTAATATACGAGAATTTAAGAAGATATATAAATAATGAAGAATTAATAAATGTTGTAAATTTAAATAAAGGATATTAGAAATAGGTGCTAATGCACCTGTTTTTTAATTATAAGGAAATAAATAAAATTATAAAAACTACACAATATAGACAAAGACCCTTGATATAACTTGAAAATTTATTATATATTAAGAGATAAAGATATAATACCGAAAGACATATATAAGAGGTGGAAATATGGAAATAAACAAAAGAATAGATGAATTAATAGATTTAATAAATCACCATAATCACAAATATTATATAGAAGATAGTCCAGAAATATCAGACTATGAATATGACAAACTCATAAAAGAATTAATTGAATTAGAAGAAGAAAATCCTCAATATAAAAGGGAAGATTCTCCTGCACAAAGAGTTGGGGGTAAACCTCTTAGCAAATTTAATCAAGTAATACATAAAATGCCAATGCTTAGTTTATCAAATGCATATTCAGAAAATGACTTAAGAGAGTTTGATAGAAAAACAAGAGAAATATCTAACATCAATATTGAATATGTAGTTGAGTTTAAAATAGACGGATTATCTGTAGGTCTTACATATAAAGATGGAAAGTTTGTCCAAGGAGCAACTAGGGGTGACGGAGTTTTAGGAGAAGATGTAACTCAAAACCTAAAAACAATAAAAACTATACCATTAAAGCTAATTGAAAAAGATACACTAGGTGTTAGAGGTGAAGTCTATATACCTAGAAAACAATTTGAAAAATTAAATGAAAAACAAGAAGAACAGGGATTATCTTTATTTGCAAATCCAAGGAATGCAGCAGCAGGATCTCTTAGACAACTGGATTCTAAGATAACATCACAAAGACCCTTGAATATATTCATTTTTAATTTAGAGTATATAGATAATAAAGAATTTAAAACTCATAGCGAAAGCTTGGAGTATCTAACCAATTTGGGATTTACAGTAAGTCCAAATTATGAAGTGTGTAAATCAATTGATGAGGTTATAGATTATATAAAATATTGGACAGATAACAGACAAAATTTAGATTTTGATATAGACGGAATGGTTATAAAAGTAAACAATTTATCTCAAAGAGAAGAAATGGGGTATACAGCTAAAAGTCCAAGATGGGCAATAGCTTATAAGTTTCCAGCTGAGAGAAAAGAAACTAAGGTAAAAGATATAATAGTAGAAGTTGGAAGAACTGGAACTATAACACCTACTGCTATTCTTGAACCAGTAAGACTTGCTGGCTCCACAGTAAGTAGAGCAACTCTTCATAATGCAGATTATGTAAGAGAAAAGGATATAAAAATAGGAGATACTGTCATAGTTCAAAAAGCTGGAGATATAATACCTCAGGTTGTAGAAGTTGTATTTGAAAAACGTACAGGTGATGAAAATGAATTTAAAATGCCAGAAGTATGTCCCGTATGTGGAGAGCCTACTATGAGGGTAGAAGGAGAGGCAGCGGTTAAATGTATAAATATGTTATGCCCTGCACAAATAAGGAGGGGGATAATTCACTTTGTTTCTAGAGATGCAATGAACATAGAGGGACTTGGTGAATCTATAGTTAGCTTATTGTTAAATCAAAATATTATAAAAGATGTAGCAGACTTATACTATATAAAAAAAGATCAACTTATAAATCTTGAAAGAATGGGAGATAAATCTGCTCAAAATCTTATAAATTCAATAGAAAAGTCTAAAAACAATGACCTTTCAAGGCTCATACATGGGCTAGGTATCAAATTTATAGGTTCAAAGGGCGCCAAAATACTAGCAAATAATTTTAAAGATATAGACAATATATCAAAATCTAATATAGATGACTTGATAAACTTAGATGAATTTGGAAAAACCATGGCAGAAAGTGTAGTTGAATTCTTTAAGGAAGAAAAAAATTTAAATATAATAAAGAAACTTAAGGATGTAGGGGTGAATACTAAGAGCTTAAAAGTAGAGGAAAATGATTTAGTCAAAGTATTTGAAGGTATGAAAATAGTAATTACAGGAACCCTTCCTACTCTTAAGAGAAATGATGCAAAAGATATAATTGAAAAATTAGGAGCCAAGGCTACTTCAAGTGTAAGTAAATCAACTACATTTGTACTTGCTGGAGAAGAAGCTGGTTCAAAACTAGAAAAAGCAAATGACCTGGGCATAAAGGTAATAGATGAAGAGAAATTTATTGAGCTTACTAAAATGAATTCTAAAGATGAAATAGAAGAGATATTATCTAAAATATAGTATGTACAATTTACTATTTATTGTAAAAAATGTATAATCTTATTTATAATGTTTAATATTACAGTTATGAATCAAATTGAAAGGAGTGAAATCTCATGATAGATAAAGAAACGATAAAGCATATTGCATATCTTTCTAGATTAGAAGTTAAAGAAAATGAAATGGATGCAATATCTAATAAAATAGGTGATGTATTAAAGTATGTAGATCAACTACAAAGTGTAAATACTGAAAATATAGGTATAACTTATAACACAATAAACTTAACTAATGCATTAAGAGAGGATGAAATAAAAGATTCTCTAGATAGAGAAAGCGTTCTTCAAAATGCACCGGAAAAAGAAATGGGATGTTTCAAAGTTCCTAAGGTTTTAGAATAAGATTTGAAAGGAGTGAAAGTATGAATTTATATGATTTAACACTTAAAGAGGTAAGTGACAAATTATCTAAAAAAGAGATAACTTCAGTAGAGCTTACTAATGAAATATTAAATAGAGTAAATGAAGTAGAACCAAAAGTAGATTCTTTTTTAACTTTAACATCAGAGTTAGCGCTAAAACAGGCTAAAGCTATAGATGAAAAAAGAGCTAAAGGAGAAAAATTATCTCCATTAGCAGGAGTTCCAATGGCCGTTAAGGATAATATATGTACAGATGGGATAAAGACAACTTGCGCATCTAAAATGTTAGAAAATTTTGTTCCGCCATACAATGCAACTGTAGTAGATCGATTATTTAACAGTGGCGCTGTCATGGTTGGAAAAACAAATATGGATGAATTTGCAATGGGTTCATCTACAGAGTCGTCTGCATTTAAGAAAACTAAGAATCCATGGGATATAGAAAGAATTCCTGGTGGATCTTCAGGTGGATCTGCTTCAGCTGTAGCATCAGGACAAGCTTATTACTCATTAGGTTCTGACACAGGGGGCTCTGTTAAACAACCTGCATCAATGTGTGGTTTAGTAGGACTTAGACCTACATATGGAAGAATATCTAGATATGGACTTATAGCTTTTGGTTCATCATTAGACCAAGTAGGTATATTTACTAAAAGTGCTATGGACTGTGCATTAGTTTTAAATGAAATGGCTGGAAAAGATGAAATGGATGGAACTAGTGCAAATGTAGAAGTTAGCAATTATACTAAAAATTTAAATAAAAGTATAAAAAATTTAAAAATAGGAATTCCAAAGGAATACTTCGGAGAAGGTATAGATTCTGATGTTAAAAAAGCAGTATTAAGTGGGATAGAAGTTTTAAAATCTTTAGGGGCTAAAGTTAAAGAAGTATCCCTACCTCATACTGAATATGCAATAGCAACATACTATGTTGTTGCACCTAGTGAAGCAAGTTCAAACTTATCTAGATTTGATGGTATAAGATATGGATATAGAGCATCTGAATACGATTCATTAGAGGAATTATACATAAAAAGTAGAAGTGAAGGATTCGGAGAAGAAGTTAAAAGAAGAATAATGTTAGGTACATATGCATTAAGCGCAGGTTATTACGATGCTTATTATAAAAAATCATTACAAGTTAGAACGTTAATAAAACACGATTTTGTTAAGGCGTTTAATGATGTTGATATAATTATAGCTCCAACTGCTCCTAATGTAGCTTTCAAGCTTGGAGAAAAAACTGATGACCCACTAGCTATGTACATGGAAGATGCTTGTACTATACCTTCTTGTCTTGCAGGACTTCCAGGACTATCTATACCATGTGGATTTAAAAATGGACTACCAATAGGTATGCAATTAATAGGAAATTACTTCGATGAAAATACATTATTAAATGTAGCTCATGTTTTTGAATCTGCTACAGATTTTAGTAAACAAAGAGCTAGTTTATAGTTGGAGGTGAAGATATGAATAGTAAAACTCTTATAGGTCTTGAAATACATGCAGAACTACTTACTAACACAAAGATATTTTGTGGATGTAAAAATGAATTTGGATCAGATGTAAATACAAATTGTTGTCCTATTTGTTTAGGTCTTCCAGGGTCTTTACCTGTACTAAATGAAAAGGTATTAGAGTACGGAATAAAAGCAGGACTTGCATTTAATTGTGAAATAGCTAAACATACAAAGATGGATAGAAAAAATTACTTTTATCCAGATTTAACTAAAGGATATCAAATATCTCAATACGATATACCATTATGTTCTAATGGTTATATAGAAATAGAAAAAGAAGATGGAAGTACTAAGGAAATAAGAATAAGAAGAATACATATTGAAGAAGATACAGGCAAATCTCTACATGATACTACTGGAGATACGTTACTTGATTTTAATAGAAGTGGAGTTCCACTAATTGAGATAGTTACAGAACCAGATATGAATTCTCCTGAAGAAGCATACTTGTTCTTAGAAAAATTGAAAGAGACATTATTATTTACAGAAATATCTGATGTTAAAATGGAACAAGGTTCTCTTAGATGTGATGTAAATGTAAATATAATAAGAGAAGATGGAGTTAAGTCTAATATAGTAGAACTTAAAAACCTAAACTCATTTAGAGGTGCTCAAAAAGCAGCAGAGTTTGAAGAAATAAGACATGCTAAACTTCTAGAAAATGGTGAAAATACTGTAAGAGAAACTAGAAGATGGGATGATGTTAATAATTCAACCATATCTATGAGAAGTAAAGAATCTGTACAAGACTACAGATACTTCCCAGAACCAGACGTTGTAGATATAGTGATTGATCAAGAATTTATAGATTATATAAAAGAAAATATGCCAGAATTACCACAACAAAAAAGAGAAAGATTCCTAAAAGAATATAACTTGCCAAAATACGATGCAAATATATTAATATCAAATAGAGAAATAGCTGATTATTTTGAAGGTGTTGTTGAATTATTTAATGACCCAAAAATGATAAGTAACTGGATAATGACTGAACTACTAAGAAGAATAAATGACGAAGGAATAACTATAGATGAAGTTAAATTCTCTAAAGAAGATTTTGCAAATCTTCTAAAAACTATATCTGAAGGTAAGATAAATAATAATGCAGGTAAAAAAGTATTTAGAGAAATGTTTGAAACTGGCAAAAATCCAGATGATATAATAAAAGATCAAGGATTAGTTCAAATACAAGATGAAGGAGCTATAAAATCTATAGTTGAAGAAGTTCTTAGAGTAAACATGCAGTCTGTAGAAGATTTCAAAAATGGTAAAGATAGAGCTATAGGTTTCTTAGTTGGACAGGTTATGAAAGCAAGTAAAGGTAAGGCTAATCCTCAAATGGCTAATAAATTAGTAATGGAAGTTATAAATAATATGTAGTTATTTTAAGTAAAATAAGACTGTTGATTATATCGACAGTCTTATTTGTATATAAAACGTATCGCTTGGAGGAAATTATGCAAGTAGGTAAACTAACAATAGATCAATTAAAAAAATTAGTATTTTCAAATATAAAAAATAATAGAAATGAAGTTATAGTAAATCCTGATATTGGAGCTGACTGTGCTGTAATAGATTTTGGTGAAGAAATATGTGTTATGAGTACAGACCCTATAACAGGAACATCAGAAGAAATAGGAAAGCTTGCAGTACACATAACTTGTAATGACATAGCTACAACGGGGGTAGAGCCATTAGGAATAATGATAACTATAATGGCACCAGAAGGAACTACTGAGTATGAAATAAATAAAATTATGAAGGATATATCTGATGAAGCAAGAAAACTAAATGTAGATATAATAGGAGGGCATACTGAAATAACTACAGCTGTAAATAGAATAATAATTTCTTCAACAGGAGTAGGTAAAGCCCCTAAGTGTAAATTAAATAATATGGAAAAGGCACAAAGTGAAGATTACATATTATTAACTAAAGGCGCTGGCATAGAAGGTACAGGAATAATATGTTTTGAAAAAGAAGATGAATTAAAAAATGTATATGGAGAAGAATTAATAAAAGATGGAAAAAGTTTATTAAATAATATAAGTGTAGTCAAAGAAGGAATAATAGCAGGAAAAATAGGTACAACATTTATGCATGATGTAACTGAAGGTGGTATACTAGGGGCTATATGGGAAATATGTCATCTTAAAAAATTAGGATGTGAGATATACGAAGATAAAATAAATATACATAATAGTACTAAAATTATATGTAAACATTATAATATAGATCCTTTAAGGTTGATATCTAGTGGATCTATGATCATAGGAGTTAAAGGCGAAAAATTAGATATACTAGAAACGTCTTTTAGAAAAGAGGGAATTGAATATTCTATCATAGGTAAGTTAACTGATAATAATACAAAATTATTAATAAATAATTTAGGGGTGCATGAAATAAAACCTCCTGAAAGTGATGAACTTTACAAAGTAATATAGTTAGTATAATATTACATATGGTATCATTGGGAGTATATTTATATGAGAGGATTGATAGCATGACTAGAATTGATGGAAGAAAAAGTGATCAAATAAGAGATATAAAAATAACTAGAAACTATACAAAATATGCAGAAGGCTCTGTTTTAATAGAAATGGGAGAGACAAAGGTTATATGTACAGCATCAATAGAAGAAAAGGTTCCTCCTTTTCTTAAAAATAGTGGTACAGGTTGGATAAGTGCAGAATATTCTATGCTTCCAAGATCTACTCACCAAAGAAAGATTAGAGAAGCTGCTAGAGGAAAAATAGATGGAAGAACTCAAGAAATACAAAGACTTATAGGAAGAGCTATAAGATCTGTTATAGAGTTAGATAAACTAGGGGAAAGAACTATATGGATAGACTGTGATGTTATACAAGCTGATGGCGGTACAAGAACTGCTTCTATAACAGGGGCATTTGTAGCTGTAGTAGATGCATTATATAAACTGTCCAAATCAAAAAACATGTCTATTATTCCTATAAGAAATTTTGTATCTGCTATAAGTGTTGGTATAGTTAATGGAGAATATTTACTAGACTTATGCTATGAGGAAGATTCAAAGGCTCAGGTAGATATGAACATTATAATGACAGACAAAGGAGAATTCGTTGAACTTCAAGGAACTGGAGAAGAATTTCCCTTCACAAGAAGTGATTTAAATAAATTACTAGAATTAGGTGAAATAGGAAATAAAGAATTATTAAATGCTCAAAGAAAAGCTTTAGGAGAAGTAGCAGATTTAATATTAGGGCCTATTTCTACAAATCAAGTTGTTATAGCTACATCTAATAAACATAAGCTAGATGAAATATCAGACATACTTAAAGATTTTAATTATGAAATTCATTCTATGAAAGATGTAAACTTAGAAGGAATGGAAATAGTGGAAGATGGAAATACGTTTGAAGAAAATGCTCTTAAAAAGGCTAGAGAAGTATCAAAAATTACAGGAATGATATCAGTAGCAGATGATTCAGGATTAGAAGTAGATTCATTAGGCAAGAAGCCTGGAGTTTATTCGGCTAGATTTGCAGGTGAAAATGCAAGTGATGAAGACAATAGAAAAAAACTGTTAAAAATGTTAGGAAATAAGCCTATGAGTCAGAGAACAGCAAGATTTGTATCAGCAATAGCAGTTGTAATGCCTAATGGAAATGAGTTCGTAGTTAGAGGAACATGTGAAGGTAAAATAGGATTTGAGGAAAAAGGAAATAATGGATTTGGATATGACTCCTTATTTATAGTAGATAAATACAATAAAACATTTGGAGAATTACCATCAAGTATAAAAAATTCTATGAGTCATAGAGCAAATTCTCTGCAAAAAATGAGAGAAGAATTCATAAAGAGAGCAAGATAATGAAAATCGGAGTTTTAAGTGATACACATAAAATTACTGAGTATATAGATATAGCCATAACGTATCTTAGGGATTGCGATCTTATAATTCATGCTGGAGATAATTTTGTAGACTCAAAATATATACATAAAATGACTAAAGTAGGAGTAATAGGGGTAAAAGGAAATTGTGATATTGAAAATGTAGAAGATGAAATTTTATTTGAAACTGAAGGATATAATATATTTGTATGTCATGGACATAAATATAACGTAAACAATGGGTTAATAGACTTAGAAAATAAAGCTAAAAATATAGGCGCAGATATAGTTATATTTGGGCATACTCATGTTCCTGCTAATATAACAAAAGATGATATACTATTTTTAAATCCAGGAAGTGTCTCATTGCCAAGAGAAGTTAGCTATAGAAGTTTTCTAATATTAAATATAGAAAATAATAATATAAAAATAGAAAAAATAAAATTATAGAGTTGTATAGTAGGAGAAATATTTATGGAATACATGTTAGGATACTTATTTATATTTGCGGCCAAATGTGCAGATATAACATTGGCTACAATAAGGACTCTCTTTGTGGTAAGAGGTAAAAAAGCACTTTCATTTCTTATTGGAATAGTAGAAATACTTATATATCTTTTTGCCATAAACAAAGTATTAAGCAATATGGATAATTTTGGTAATGTATTATCCTATGCTTTAGGATTTGCAACGGGTAATGTTTTGGGTATAATGCTTGAATCTAGAATTGCTATAGGTCTTATAACAGCTCAAATATTTACTGGTAAGGATGTAGAGGATTTCTCAGAGTATTTAAGAAACCATGAATTTGGAGTCACTGTTGTAGAAGGAAGAGGTAAAGAAGGAACAAAACATATATTGCAAGTAGTTTTAGATAGGAAAGCCTTGGATAAGTTTGAAAAATGCATAAATTTCTACGACCCATTGTGCTTTGTAACTATATCGGATGTTAAAACTGTTAAAGGTGGATACTTTTTAAGAAATAAGATGAGATAGTAGTTACTTGTAAATAAAAAAAGTTATATGGTATAATAAGATAGTTAAATTTTAGAAATGTAAATAAATTTTATTACATAAAAAGAAAACTTAGGAGGAATAAATTAATGAAAGCAGAATTTATAAAAAGAGAAAATAATGATGTTACTTTGAAAATAGCTATAGACAATATTCAATTTGAAGAAGCTATTAATAAGACTTACAACAAAAGCAAGGGAAAATATAACATTCCAGGATTCAGAAAAGGAAAAGCTCCAAGAAAGATAATAGAAGCTCAATATGGTAAGGGAGTATTTTATAATGATGCTATAGATATGTTATTCCCAGAAGTATATCCAGCAGCACTAAAGGAGTTAAACATAGAACCTGTAGATAGACCAGAGTTAGATATAGAAGAATTAAGCGAAGATAACGGATTAGTTATGGTTGTTAAAGTAGCTGTTAAACCAGAAGTTAAATTGGGTAACTATAAAGGTATAGAAGTATCAAAAGTTGAGTATAATGTAACTGATGAAGAGGTAAATTCTAGATTAGAAGATATGAAAAATAGAAATTCTAGATTAGTAACTGTTGAAGGAAGACCTGTTCAAGAAGGAGATACAGCTATTATAGACTTCAAAGGATTTGTTGATGGTGAAGCTTTTGAAGGTGGAGAAGGAAATAACTACAGCTTAGAAATAGGTTCAGGAACATTTATACCTGGATTTGAAGAACAATTAGTAGGAGTTAATGTTGGTGAAGAAGTAGATGTAAATGTTAATTTCCCAGAAGAATATCATGCACCAAACTTAGCTGCAAAGCCAGCTGTATTTAAGGTAAAAGTAAATGATATAAAAGTAAAAGAATTACCAGAGTTAAATGATGAGTTTGCAAAAGATGTAAGCGAATTTGAAACATTAGAAGAATTAAAAGCAGATGTTAGAAAAAATTTAGAAGAAAGTAATTCTAAAAAAGCAGAAGGCGAATTAAGAAATAGAGTTGTTGATAAAGTAGCTGAAACTGTTGAAATGGATGTACCAGAAGCTATGGTACAAACTCAAATAGATAATATGTTAATGGAACTTGATTATCAATTACAAATGCAAGGGTTAAACTTACAACAATTACTACAAATGAGTGGTAAAACTATAGAAGAATTAAAAACTGAAAGAAAACCAGAAGCAGAAAAATTAGTTAAGAGCTCATTAATATTAGAAGCTATAGCTAAAGCTGAAAATATTGAAGTATCAGATGAAGATCTAGAAAAAGAAATCGAAGAAATGGGTAAAATGTATAATATGGAAGTAGCACAATTAAAATCTTCTTTAAGAGATGCAGACATAGAAGATATAAAAGGACAATTAGCTATAAGAAAAACTATAGACTTAATAGTTAATAGTGCTAATATAGCTTAATTATATTACAGTAGCCCAGTTGGGCTACTGTAAATTATATACAGAATAAATTTATAACACAAAGAGGGGGTATAATCCATGGCTTTAGTACCTGTAGTTGTAGAACAAACAGGAAGAGGAGAAAGATCATACGATATATATTCTAGATTATTAAAAGATAGAATAATATTTTTAGGTGATGAAGTTAATGATACTACTGCAGGATTAGTAGTAGCACAACTTTTATTCTTAGAGGCAGAAGACCCAGATAAAGATATACACTTATATATAAACTCACCAGGCGGAAGTATAACTGCTGGTATGGCTATATATGATACTATGCAATATATAAGACCTGATGTATCTACTATTTGTATAGGTATGGCTGCATCTATGGGAGCATTTTTACTAGCTTCAGGAGCAAAAGGAAAAAGATTCGCACTACCGAATAGTGAGATAATGATACATCAACCACTAGGTGGAACTAGAGGTCAAGCTACAGATATACAGATACATGCAAAGAGAATATTGAAAATGAAAGAAACTCTAAATAAGATATTAGCAGAGAGAACAGGGCAATCATTAGAAAAAATAGAAATGGATACAGAACGCGACAACTTTATGGGTTCAGATGAAGCCAAAGAGTATGGGTTAATAGATGAAGTTATTACTAAAAGGCTTTAGCCAAGAGAGGTGTTAAGAGTGTCAAAAAATGATGATAAAAGACATTTAAAGTGTTCTTTCTGTGGTAAAAATCAAGATCAAGTTAGAAGATTAATCGCAGGGCCAAATGTTTATATATGTGATGAATGTGTTGAGTTATGTGATGAAATAATACAAGAAGAAACTGAAGATAACTTTGAAGAAAATAGTGGATCACTTCCAAAGCCAGCTGAAATAGTTCAAACACTAGATGACTATGTTATAGGTCAAGAAAGAGCAAAAAAATCTTTAGCTGTTGCTGTTTATAACCATTACAAAAGAATATATGGAAAATCTAAAGGAAGTAGCAAAAATAAAGATGTTGAAATACAAAAAAGTAATATACTACTAATGGGACCTACAGGATCAGGTAAAACATTACTTGCTCAAACATTAGCTAGAACACTAAATGTACCATTTGCTATGGCTGATGCTACATCTTTAACTGAAGCTGGATATGTTGGTGAAGATGTTGAAAACATACTACTTAAGCTTGTGCAAGCGGCAGATTTTGATATTGAAAAAGCCGAAAGAGGTATAATATACATAGATGAAATAGATAAAATATCTAGAAAGTCTGAAAATCCTTCTATAACAAGAGATGTAAGTGGAGAAGGAGTTCAACAAGCATTACTGAAAATTTTAGAAGGTACAATTGCTAATGTTCCTCCTCAAGGTGGAAGAAAACATCCTCATCAGGAATTCTTGAAAATAGATACTACTAATATATTATTTATAGTAGGTGGTGCCTTCGATGGTATCGACAAAATAGTAAAGAAAAGAACTGATGAAAAAACATTAGGATTTGGAGCTAAAATTGAAAGTAAAAAAGAAATGGATTTAGGGAAGATATATGCTAAGATTCAACCTGAAGATTTATTGAAATTTGGGATAATACCTGAATTTATAGGAAGAATACCAGTTATAGCTACTTTAGATTTATTAGACGAAAAAGCATTAATAAAAATACTTAAAGAGCCTAAAAATGCATTAGTTAAGCAGTTTGAGAAACTATTGGAGATGGATAGTGTAGAATTAGAATTTGAAGATGAAGCACTTAGATCGATAGCCAAAAAAGCTATACAAAGAAGTACTGGTGCAAGAGGTCTTAGAAGTATAGTTGAAAATGTTATGCTAGAAGTAATGTATGAGGTTCCTTCTAGAGAAGATATTAAAAAAGTAATAATAACTAAAGAAACTATCGACAACGAAAAAGAGCCAATACTTGTTCTAAAAGACCAAGAAGAAAGTGCTTAATATGATTTTAAAAAGGAGCTATGAAAGCTCCTTTTTTATATTGCATTTATGAAAATTCCTATTACTCCAAATACAAATACTATAGATATAGAATTTAGCTTCTTTGTATATAGTAAAATAAATGATACTATAAGAGCTAATATAGAATATAAATCCCAGGATATATCACCCAATGCTAAATATCCAGCACCTAGTATAAATCCTAAAGTTATAGGTCTCAAAATCTTTAATAGTTTAGTAATATAAGGATTATCTTTAAATTTAACTAATGCACGAGATATAAGAGACAACCCTACTAGAGAAAATAAAACAACTCCCAGGGTTGCAAGTACAGAACCTAATATTCCTCCTGTTTTATAACCTACAAATGTAGCACTGTTTATAGCTATGGGACCTGGCGTAGACTGAGATAAAGCTAATAAGTCTAAGAATTCGTTAGTTGTTATCCAGTTGTATTTATGGATAAACTCCTGTTGTATAAATGGAAGCATTGCATATCCGCCTCCAAAGCTGAACATACCTATTTTTAAAAATACTATAAATAAAATTAATGTTTTATACATAAGCTTAATATTCCTCCAGCTAATATTAAATATAAAGGACTTAAACCTAATATTCCTACTAATAAAAATGATACTAATAAAAGAATTATATTAATTTTTGTCTTTTCTAAGTTTTTAAACATATTAAAAAAGGTATATAATAAAAGAGATACAACAACAGGGCGAACTCCATAAAAAAAAGAATCTAGTATTTTTGATTTTCTATTTTGAAAATACAAGTATGATAGTATTATAACTATTACAAATGATGGCAATATTGACCCAAGTAAACATATAATACTTCCTCGAAGTTTATAAAGTTTATAACCCAGAAGTACAGATATATTTACAGCCAAAGCACCTGGATAACTTTGAGCTATTGATAGGAAATCTAGAAATTCATCTTGAGATATAAGTTCTTGTTTATGTACAAGCTCATCTTCAATAAGTGGAACCATGGCATAACCTCCGCCAAATGTAAAAGCTCCTATTTTTAAAAAGGTTAAAAATAAATTAAGCATAAAAATCACCTACGAACTTTAATTTTAAGTATACAAGTATTAATATTATACCATAATAACAAAGAAGATATGACTTATGATAACATATATTAAAATTAATTGTTATTGAAAATTATGCTATGTAAATATATAATAGTTAAATGTGTTAGTATTAATTTCCAAAAACATGTAAAATATCTAGCATTTTTTAAGGAGTGGTGTTAGTGGATAACAACTATAATGTTATAGAACATGAATTACCCCTTATACCTCTTAGAGGTTTAGCGGTGTTTCCATATATGATTTTAAATTTTGATGTAGGAAGAGAAATGTCTATAAAAGCTTTAGATGAAGCCATGCTTAACGAGCAGATAATATTTTTAACGTCTCAAAAAGAAGCAGAAATAGACGAGCCTACTACAGAAGATTTTTATCATGTAGGAACAATATGTAAAGTTAAGCAAATGGTAAAACTACCTGGAGATACTGTTAGGGTATTGGTAGAAGGAATATCAAGAGCTAAAATAAAAGAAATAACACAAGAAGAGCCCTATTTTAGAGCTTCATTAGAAGAAATTGTTTATGATGAAGATATAAAGAATGATCCAGAAGTAGAAGCTCTTATGAGGAATGTATTTGATTCCTTTGAAGAATACATAAATATTGGAAATAGAGTATCTCCTGAGATATTAATATCTCTAGCTGATATAGAAGAACCAAGTAGATTTGTAGATACTATTGCTTCCAATATGTATTTAAAATCATCTCAGAAACAAGAATTATTAGAAGAATTTAATCCAAAAATTATATTAGAATCTGTTTATAAAATTCTTCTAGAGGAAATAGATATACTTAAAATAGAAAAAAAGATAACACTAAGAGTTAAAAAACAAATGAACAAGATACAAAAAGAATACTATCTTAGAGAACAACTAAAGGCAATTCAAAGAGAGTTAGGCGAAGAAGAAGATGTAGGCTCAGAAGCTGAAGAATACAGAGAAAAACTAAAAAAGCTTAAATTATCTAAAGAAGTTAAAGAAAAGATATCTAAGGAAATCGATAAGTTTGCTAGAATGTCTCCTATGTCTCCTGATTCATCAGTTAGTAGGAACTATTTAGATTCAATATTTTCATTACCATGGAATAAAGAAACTAAAGATAAAGTAGATATAAAAGAAGCAAAAAATATATTGGATGAAGATCATTACGGATTAGAAAAGGTAAAAGAAAGAATATTAGAGTATTTAGCAATAAGACAATTATCTAATTCTATGAAAGGTCCAATATTATGTTTAGTAGGTCCCCCGGGTGTTGGTAAAACATCTATAGCAAAATCTATATCTAAAGCACTAAACAAAAACTTTGTAAGAATATCATTAGGTGGAGTTAGAGATGAAGCTGAAATAAGGGGACATAGAAGAACATATGTTGGAGCTATACCTGGAAGAATAATAAATGGGATTAAAGAAGCTAAATCAAAAAATCCAGTATTTTTATTAGATGAAATAGACAAAATGGCGTCAGATTATAAAGGAGATCCAGCTTCAGCTATGCTTGAAGTACTAGATCCAGAACAAAACAAAGACTTTGTAGATCATTATTTAGAACTTCCTTTTGATTTATCTAAGGTATTATTTATAACTACGGCTAACAGCTTAAGTACTATACCTAGACCATTACTTGATAGGATGGAAATTATAAATGTATCAGGCTATACAGAAGAAGAAAAGGTTAAAATAACTAAGAAATATTTACTTCCAAAACAAATAAGAGAGCATTCTTTAAAAGAAAACTTCCTAAAAATAAATGAGGAAACTATAAAACATGTAGTAAGTCATTATACTAGAGAATCCGGAGTTAGAAACTTAGAAAGAACTATAGCTAAGATATGTAGAAAAGTTGCTAAAAAATTAGTTGAAAATCCGGAATTAAAACAAACAGTTATAACAAAGAAAAACTTAGATAATTATATAGGTAAAATTAAGTTTAGATATCAATTAGCAGGTAAAAAACCAGAAATAGGTACTGTGACTGGACTTGCATGGACTTCTGTTGGAGGAGAAACATTAACTGTTGAAGTTAATGTACTAAAAGGCAAAGGTCAAATAGTATTAACAGGTAAACTTGGAGATGTTATGAAAGAATCAGCTCAAGCAGGTATATCTTATATAAGATCGCGAGCAGAGGATTTTAATATAAATCCTGATTTTTATAAAGAAATGGACATACACATACATTTACCAGAAGGTGCAGTTCCAAAGGATGGACCTTCAGCAGGTATATCTATGGCTACAGCTGTGATATCAGCTTTATCTAAAATACCTGTATATAGTAATGTTGCTATGACGGGAGAAATAACACTAAGAGGAAGAGCTTTAGCAGTTGGCGGAATAAAAGAAAAAGTGTTAGCTGCTCATAGAGCTGGAATAACTAAGATATTATTACCAAAGGAAAATGAATCTGACTTAGATGAAATACCATTAAATGTAAAAAAACAAGTGGAATTCGTATTAGTTGAACATATGGATGAGGTTTTGGAACATGCATTAGTAAGGAATGGTGAACAAAATGAAGATTAGAAGTTCAGAAATAGTAATGAGTGCAGTAAGTAGAAGTCAGTATCCAGATGAAGGTCTTCCAGAAGTAGCTTTTGTTGGAAGATCTAATGTAGGGAAATCATCTACAATAAATACATTATTAAATAGAAGAAACTTTGCTAGGGTAAGTGGAACTCCAGGAAAAACTAGAACTATAAATTTTTATTTAATTAACCAAGAGTTTTTCTTTGTAGATCTACCTGGTTATGGATATGCAAAAATATCAAAGACTGAAAAAGCTAAGTGGGGCGGAATAATGGAGGAATACCTAAAAGGTAGACCAGAATTATGCACTATATTTTTGCTAGTGGACATAAGACACGAACCTTCAGACGATGATAAGATGATGTACGATTGGATAAAACACTTTGGATGTGACTGTGTAGTAATTGCTACTAAATCTGATAAAATATCTAGAGGTCAATATCAAAAGCATTTTAGTATAATAAGAAAAAAGTTAGGACTTAAAGACGAAAAGATATTACCTATATCAGCTCTTAAAAAGACTGGCGTAGATGAATTATGGGAAGAAATAATAACTAAATATGAACATAGAGGGTATGAAATTACTGTAGATTAATAAAATAATACTAAAAAGTATTTGTAAATATATGTAAATAGTTGTAAAATATATGTGAAAAATATATTTATTAACTACATATAAGAGGTGAATATTATGATAGATAATAGAGTAACGATACTTGCTAAAAACTTAATAAACTATTCTGTTAGTTTAAAACCAGGAGAAAAAATACTAATAGATGCATTTGGTTTAGAGCTACCTATAGTAACTGAACTTGTTAAGGAAGTTCATAAAGTAGGGGCAATTCCATTTGTATCTATAAAAAATGATAGTGTTAGAAGAGCTTTACTTATGGGAGCAAGTGAAGAACAGATAAACTTAATGGCTAAGTATGAACTAGAAAGAATGAAGGATATGGATGCTTATATATCTGTAAGAGCTGGTGAAAACACAAATGAATTATCAGATGTTCCATCTGATAAGATGCAGTTATTTATGGAAAAGTTTATGCAACCAGTTCACTTTAAGGAAAGAGTAACTAATACTAAGTGGTGTGTTATGAGATGGCCAAATGCTTCTATGGCACAATTATCTGGAACTTCTATAGAAGCTTTTGAAGACTTCTATTTCAACGTATGTAATTTAGATTACTCTAAAATGAGCAAAGCTATGGATAGCTTAATAAAATTAATGGATAAGACAGATAAAGTTAGAATAGTAGGTCAAGGAACTGATTTAGAATTTTCAATAAAAGATATACCGTCTGTTAAATGTGATGGACAAATGAATATACCAGATGGAGAAGTTTACACTGCTCCAGTAAAAAATTCCGTAAATGGAATATTATCATATAACGCTCCAAGTCCTTATAACGGATTTGTATTTGAAAATATAGTTTTAGAATTTAAGGATGGCAAGATAGTAAATGCTACTTCTAATGATAGTGAAAGAATAAATAAGATATTTGATACAGATGAAGGGGCTAGATTCATAGGTGAGTTTGCTATAGGAGTTAATCCTTATATAGAAAAACCTATGAAAGATACGTTATTTGATGAAAAAATAAAAGGAAGTTTCCACTTTACACCTGGGAATAGCTACTCAGATGCTGATAATGGAAATAGATCTTCTGTACATTGGGATTTGGTATGTATACAAACTCCTGAATTTGGCGGAGGAGAAATATATTTTGATGATGTATTAATAAGGAAAGATGGTTTATTCGTTATACCAGAGCTAGAATGTTTAAATCCAGAAAATTTAAAGTAATATAAAATATGAAGGCCTTAGGAAAATATCCTAAGGCCTTTTTTTTATCAAATTTTGGAATAAATATAATATCTATTCAGGTAAAATCAAATATTCTGAAAAATAATATTGATATTGCAGATTATAATTTTACATGCTAAAATAAAAAAATGTCGAAAGACAGCGTTTTTTAGGAAGTAAATACATAAGGAATTACCTTATACGCGAAATTATAATTATAATAATGACATGGAGGAAAACGGTAAATGAGCGCAAAAACAAGTAATCAATCTCAAGGCTTACAAAAGACAATAGGTTTTGCCGCTGCTTTATCTACAGTTGTAGGTATGGTTATAGGTTCAGGAGTATTTTTCAAACCTTATGCCCTTTATAATGCCACAGGAGGAGCACCAGGATTAGGAATAATAGCTTGGATAGTTGGTGGAATTATAACAATAGCTGGTGGTCTTACTGCAGCTGAAGTATCTGCAGCTATACCAAAAACTGGCGGTATGATGATCTATCTAAAAGAGATATACGGAGAGAAATGGGGATTCTTAACAGGTTGGATGCAAACAACTTTATACTTGCCTGGAACAACTGCTGCATTAGCAGTTATATTTGGTACTCAAGCATCTGTTTTATTAGGATTTGGAGCAGATAATACTACTGCAAAAGTAGGTATAGGTATAGCTACAATATTATTCTTATTCTTCATAAATACAATAAGTTCAAAAATGGGTGGTACTATACAAACTGTAGCTACTGCAGGGAAATTAATACCATTAGCATTAATAATAATATTTGGATTTATTAAAGGTGATGGTAATACTATAATGTCTCCTATGATAGGGGAAAGCGTGAGCATGGGAACAGCTTTAGGTCAGGTGTTAATAGCTACATTATTTGCTTATGACGGATGGATAAGCGTTGGTGCTATAGCTGGGGAAATGAAAAATCCAGGTAAAGACTTACCAAGAGCTATAGTTGGTGGTTTATCAATAGTTATGGCAGTATATTTATTAATAAATTTAGCTTATTTATGGGTTATGCCAGCTAATGAGTTAATGATGACTGAAACTCCAGCTGCAGCTGTTGCTACAGTTATATTTGGACCAGTTGGTGGTAAATTAATAACAGTAGGTATATTAATATCAGTATTTGGCGCATTAAACGGATATGGATTAACTGCATCAAGAATACCTTATGCTTTAGCTACGGAAGGAATGTTCCCAGGAAGCAAATGGTTATCTAAATTAAACAAAAATGGAACTCCGGCTAATGCTACTTGGTTAATAGCTATAATAGCTTCGCTATATGCTTTATCAGGAAAATTTGATTTACTAGCAGACTTAACAATATTCGCAGTATGGATATTTTATATAATGATTTTCGTTGGTGTTATTAAGTTAAGAAAAGATCAACCAAACTTAGCTAGACCATATAAAGTACCATTATATCCAATAGTACCATTAGTGGCTATAGTAGGTGGAACATATGTAGTTATAAATACATTAATGACGCAACCTGTAAATGCTTTAGCAGGATTAGCTATAACGCTTTTAGGATTGCCTGTTTATTCATATATGAAAAAGAAAAATGCTTAATATACAGTCAGAGAGCTTTGGTGCATACCAAGGCTCTTTTTAATTTAAATAATTAATCACAAAAAAATTTTAGATTAATATTATATTATTAGGTAAAAACTTTGTATATGCAGTATATTAATTTCAAAAGGAGTGTTTTTTTATGGCAGGAAAAATTAAAAGAGTATTCCCAGGTGGAAATACTACGAAAGGGTTTTATTCATTCTATGATTATATGATAGAGTTGGATGCAAATAGATTTTTTGTTTTAAAAGGTGGACCGGGCGTGGGAAAATCTTCTATGATGAAAAGAATAGGTCATGCTTTAGTAAACATGGGCTATGATGTTGAATTTCATCATTGCTCATCAGACGAAAATTCAATAGATGGAATAGTAGTTCCAAAGTTAAGAATAGCTATGGTAGATGGTACGGCTCCTCATATAGTAGATCCTAAAAATCCTGGTGCTGTAGATGAAATAATAAATTTAGGGGAATCTTGGGATATAGATAAAATGGAAGCAAATAGACAGAAAATATTAGATTGCAACAAAGAAGTTGGGAGATTATTTGCTAGAGCATATAAATATCTAACGGCTTGTGATCCTATAGTTAGAAGTATAGAAGAAAAGTACAAAAATTCTATGGACTTTGGAAGTATTAATACTTTAACTGTAAACTTAGCAGAAGAAATATTAAAAGATATAAAACCTTCAGGAAATATTCCTAAAGAAAGACACTTATTTGGAAGTGCATTAACTCCTGTTGGACATGTAGAACACACTAATACTATACTACAAGGTATAAAAAATATTTATTTTGTAGAGGGTGAACTAGGAACTGGAAAATCAACATTAATGACAAATATATATAAAAAAGCATTAGAGTTAGGCTTAGATGTTGAGATATACCATACTCCATTCCTACCTCCAAATAAAATAGAGACTATAGTAATAGAAGGTCTAGGGGTAGCCATAACTACTAGTAAACTATTTAAAGAAAAAAATTATAAAAGTATAGATTTAAACCAATATATTTGTAAAGATAAAATAGATAAATATTTAGATGAAATAGAATATGATAAGAAAATATTAGACGAATTACTAAGTTACGGCTTATTTAATATTAAAAGAGCTAAAGCGCAACATGATATATTAGAAACATACTATGTCCCAAATATGAATTTTGATAATAATGAAAAGATAAAGAACACTATATTAAATAGAATATTAAGCTATGCAAATAAATAATATTTAATAAGTCATTGTTAATAATATTAAGGAGCCTTAAAAGCTCCTTTTTTCTTTTAAGAAATATAAAAATACTATATAATTTGAAGTATATATAATATTGAAATGAAAGTTATAATACTTATAATAAAAAATATAACATTAAGGAGAAATGCTGTATGAAAAAGGGATACATGTTAATAATATCAATTAGCGCTATTCTAGGAATAACAATAGGCATAATGAGTAAAAGTGCATATAAAAATAATAACTCATTAGTATACACAGATACTGTGCTAAACAACGAATTAGATTCTAAAGAACAAGAAGTTTCTAAGTTATCTAAACAAAAAGAAAAAATAGAAAAACAACTAAAGAATCTTCAAGAAAAACATATAGATAAAAAAGACCAAAATCATATAAATAGTATTAAATCGACTTTATCTTATGGAAATACTACTGGAGAAGGAATAATAATAAATATAGATTCCTCGGTAGAAGAAGAGATGAATTTAGCTAACTTAATAGAATCAAAAAATATACTAGTGGATTTAGTAAATGAATTAAAAATAAATGGAGGTGAGGTAATATCTATAAATAATCAAACATTAAATCAGTATTCGGATATAGTATTAGCTGGAAATCATATAAATATAAATGCTACCCCTATAGCACCTCCTTATGAAATAAAGGTTATAGGAAATAGAAATATGTTATCTAAAAATATATCTAAGGATAATGAATTTATTAAACATATTAATAAAGAATACAGGTTGTACATTAATATAACAGAGAGTTCTTCTATAGATATACCTAAAATACAAATAGAAAAGGAGTTTAAATATATAAAGAGTGAATAATGTATATAATTTTGTATGTGATGAAAAAATCCCACTCTTAGTATCTGAAAATTTAGCCAAAAAACACAATGCAATTCCAATAGATATAAAAGATGGAAAGTTAATTGTAGCAATTGAATGTGAGAGCATATATGCCCTACAAGATTTCAAGTTAGCTACAAATATGAATATAGAATTCAAAAAATATAATAAAGATATATTATCAGAAGCAATAATTTATTATTATAAAAATTATGTTAAGCAAGATGATAATACTTTACATACAATTGAAATTTTAGATAATATTTTAAGACAAGCTATTATAGAAAAGGCCAGTGATATACATATAGAGCCACAAGAGAAAAATGTAAGTATAAGAATAAGAGTAGATGGATATTTGAAAGAAATATTAGTACACTCACATGATATTTATAATCAATTAATAGCTAGAATAAAGATATTAGGAAAAATGGATATAGCTGAAAAAAGGTTGCCACAAGATGGAAGAGTAGATATAAATATAGATGATAATATTGTGGATCTGAGAATATCTACTATCCCCACTGTAATAGGTGAAAAGGCTGTAATAAGAATACTAGATAGAAGAAATTTTTTGAAGGATAAAATAGAGCTAGGGTTTGACGAATATGACTTATTGTTATTAAATAAGATAATAAAAAAGCCCAACGGCATAATTTTAGTAACAGGACCTACTGGTAGTGGAAAAACTACGACGTTATATTCTATCCTAAAGGATTTAAACAATCTAGATAAAAATATTGTAACTATAGAAGACCCTGTTGAATATAAACTAAAAGGAATAAATCAGATTCAAGTAAACACAAAAATAGGACTAACTTTTGCAGGAGGTCTAAGGTCAATATTAAGACAAGATCCAGACATAATAATGATTGGAGAGATAAGGGATTCAGAAACTGCAAAAATAGCTATAAGAGCAGCGATAACAGGTCATTTGGTTATAAGCACTATGCATACTAATGATGCCATATCTGCAATAAACAGATTAATAGATATGGATATACCGCCTTATCTATTAGGAGCGTCTTTAATAGGAGTCATAGCTCAGAGGTTGGTTAGAAAGCCATGTCCTATGTGTTGCGAAGAGTATGATATATCAAATGAAGAAAAGAGAATACTAGATATAAAAGAAGATATTAAATTAATTAGAACTAAAAAGTGCAGAAACTGTGATAATAAAGGATATAAGGAAAGAACTGCTATATACGAAATAGTAAATATAAATTCTAGCATAAGAGATATGATATTAAAATCAAAAAGCAGCAATGAACTTAAAAATGAAGCTATTAAATATGGAATGACAAATTTAAAAGATAGTTGTAAGAATCTAGTAATAAATAAAAAAACTACAGTTGAAGAATTTATGGCTATATCCTATATAGATGATTAAAGGAGGATTAAATGCCGGTATATAAGTACACTGCTTTTGATAAACGGGGTAAAAAAATAAAAGGAAATTATGAAGCTAAAGCACAAAATGATCTTGTAGATTTTATTAACAGCAATAATTACTATCCTATAGATATAAAAGATAACACTAAAGATAAAAGATATGTATTTTCAAAACCTAGTAGTAAGGATTTGCATATATTTTGCAGACAGCTAAATATATTATTAAGCTCAGGATGCACCCTCACTAATTCACTTCATATAATACAAAATCAAGTCAATAATAAACTAAAGTCTGCAATATCATCTATTCAAAAAGAACTCCAACAAGGTAATTCATTATCACAATCTATGAAAAAACAAAATCTATTTTCAAACTTTTTAGTAAATATGATAGTAGCTGGAGAAGCTAGTGGAAATCTAGACTATGTAATGGACAAGTTAAGTATTTACTATGAAAAAGAAAATAAACTAAAAAGTAAGATAGGAGCCTCTCTAGTTTATCCATTCATATTGAGTATAGTTTCCTTAAGTGTAACTTTATTTTTAATTGTATATGTAATACCTAATTTTATAAATATATTCAGTCAAAATAATATACAACCTCCATTTATAACGAAAATATTAGTAAACATGTCATACGTTATAAAAGAGCATTGGTACATAATATCTGTTCTACCGATGATTATTATATTGTCAGTGAATGTGTATATAAATAAGAATCCTAGAGGTAGGTATTTTATAGATAATCTAAAATTAAAAATACCATATATAAATAAACTAGTAAATCTTATTACAACTTGTAGATTTAGTAGGTCATTTTACATATTAATATCAAGCGGGGTACAGGTTGTAGATGCAATAGATATTTCTGCAAAAACAATAGAAAATAAGGTAGTTCAGGATATGCTTTACAAATCTAAAGAGAATATAAAATTAGGAAATAGTTTATATCAATCACTTAGTATATGTAACGTATTTCCTAATATGTTTATATCTATGATAAACATAGGAGAAGAAAGTGGAAAACTAGATAATATATTAAGCAGTATTTCGGATTTTTATGAAGTTGAGCTAGAAAGTAAGCTAAATAAGATAGTAAGTCTTATAGAGCCTATGATCATACTTATTATGGGTCTGGTTATAGGAGGTATAGTTATGTCTATAATGTTACCTATGTTTGATGTAATGACTACGTTTAAGTAAAAAGAGAAAAATAAACAAAAGGAGAAAAAATATGAAAATAAAAAACAGAAAAGTTAAAAGAGGATTTACATTAATAGAGTTAGTTATGGTAGTAGGGATACTAGGGATTTTATCCAGTGTAGCTTTAGTTAAGTTTACTGATGTACAAAAAAATGCCAAGGTAAACGCAGATTATGTAGCAGCAAGCAATATAGCAAATGCAGCAAAATTGGCAAAAGAAGCTGGGGTTGAAACTACAGATTTGAAGGTTTTACAAAATAAAGGTTATTTGGAAGGGATTTTGGAACCCCAAAGTGTAGAGGGGGAATTTGTAATAGATATAGATGGAAAAAATATAACTGTAAAAGTAGATGGAACAGTATTTTATCCAAAACCAGCACCTACAACAGAACAAACAGCCACTAATCAGTAATTAGGAGGATAAAGTGTTAACAAAGAGACTAATAACTCTAGATATTGACGATGAGTATATAAGATTAGCGACGTCAAAGATAAAAAAGGGAAGCATAGAAGTATTAAGTACAGAAGAGATTAAAATACAAAATCAAAAATCAATAAGTACTTCTATAAAAGAGTACTTAAGTTTAAACAAAATAAAAATTAAAAATATATCTTGTAGTAGTCAAAATGAAAATATAATATTTAGAAATATAGAGATTCCATATATAAAAAAAGAAAAAGATATAATAGACGTTATTAAGTTTCAATTAAGTCAATATATGCCTGTTGATCTAGAAAAGTATATACTACAGTATAAAGTACAAAAAATAGTAGAAGATGACAATGGTAAAAATATAAATCTAAATGTTGTATTATTTCCAAAAAATATTGCATCATTTTATAAGACTTTAATAAAAGAGCTAAAATTAAAGCCTATAGTTTTAGACACAGGTACAAATAATATAAATAAACTATACGCAAACAATTTTTTCAACATAAAAAAAGAACAATCTTTTATGACTATAGAGATTAGGGATAAGTATGTATGTGTAAGTATATTTTCCAAAGGTATATTGAAAATAAGTACAACCTTAATAATAGACTATAATATTATAGAAAAAATAGTAGAGATACATAAATATAGTAACTATAAAATTGAAAATATATATGTTTATGGAGAAGATGATAATTTTATTAAATCAGAGTTAGCTAAGAGCTTTAAAATTGAAAATTTAGAACTTAATAACATAACATATAACAAAGAAATAAATATAAATAGGTATATAAATAATATAGGATTGATGTTGAGCATATGAAAAATTACAAAGAATTTAATTTCTTTAAAGAAAATAAATCTAAAAAAGACAAAGAAAATATCATTCATAGTAGTATATTCATTATTGTGGTTATATATATAGGTGCTACTTATATAAACAACTATATTTTATATAATGAATATAAAATATTCCAAACAATTAGCAAATCTGAAGAATCTAACATAATAAACAATCTCAAATCCACAGTATCATATAATCAAATTAAAGAGATATACTATCAAAGTAACATTGTAAAAATAGATGAAGTATATTCAGATGAAAATTATATGTACATAAAAGGTAGTTCTAATAGTTTAAATTTAATATCTCAATACTCTAAAAAACTAGAGGAAACAAAATTATTTAAAAACATTTTTATTGATAATATAAAAACGGCCCATCCCACAAACATAAATCAATTTGAAATAAAATGTACATTAAAGGAAGAACAAATATGAGGTTAAATATAAGAGAGAGAGTATTAATAAATGTATTTATAAGCCTTTTTGTAATTTCTACCTATCATATCTATATATATAAACCCAAAACTAATGAGATAAATAATTTAAAAATTATAAAAAAACAAGAAGAATCTAATAAATCAATGGAAGCAATAAGTCAAAATAAAAAAATGCTTTTAAAAGATTTAAATCAAGAAACAATAATAAATATACTTTCAAATGTATTTCCTAAATCCGCTACAATTAACTCAATAAAATTTCAGGAAGTTGAATATACTGAAAAATATAAATTTATAAATATAGAAATACAAGTATTAGGAAGTATTAATGATATATTACAAGGTATACAAAGAATAGAAAATTCTAGTATAAGTATATATACAAAATCAATAATGTTAGATAGTACTAAGGGTTATGATATTTGCACTCTTTGTTTAATGGTTTATAGTTTGTAAAACTACAGAGGAATTCTTATTTTTGTATAGAACGTTAATATTAAAGACAGTTTCATTAGGGGTTGGTATTAGTGGAAGAGAATAATGTTTTAGTATTGGACAATTTTATAAACCAAATGGAGTTAGATTACCTATATGGTGGAAATAAGAAATATATTAAGTTTTGCAAAAGGCTATATTCTGTAGATATCGATAAATGGAGCAAATATTTTTGGAAACTATATATAACTGACGTTTTTGAAGAAAAGATAAAAGAAAAATTATCTAATATTAAAGATATAAGTAATATAGCTAAAGAAATAGTAGAAAATCTTCAAGAAGAAAGACAAAGAATAGTAACATATGGATATATACAAGGATATGTATTTGGTTATACAAATTTTTACTTAAATAATGAATTTAGTAAAACATGTGAGGCTGTACTAAGAGACAAAAATAAGACAAAGATACATATAAGCGATATTATGAGAAGTAGGCACATAAAGGGATATAAAGTATATATGGATAAAGAAATAAATAATAATCTTCATCAAGAGTATATAAGTGATACAATAAGAGACTATTGTGAAGAAAGAATATATGAAGTGCTAAAAGGATTATTAAGTAGCGATTTAGATACAATTTATCAAACTGTACAAGATATTTTAATAAAAGACTGCATACAAAAAAATAAAGATGGAATATGGGATGGTGTAATATTCAAGGTAACTAGCAAAATATGGAAGAATAATGAAATAGTTGTCTAAATATAGTATAATTATCCAATAAGTGATATAATTAATAATTGCATTTTTAATTTAGTAATAAGGGAGTGAAAGTTACAATGTTAGGGAGAAATGATTTATGTTCGTGTGGTAGTGGCAAAAAATATAAAAAGTGCTGCTTAAATAAAGATATAGTAGTTGAAAGGGCAAATAGAAAGATTGAGCTTTCACAACAGGATTATGTTGATTTGTATTCGAAGCTACATGAATATTCAAGACAGAGCAAATTTTATGATGAATATTTAAAGGCTAAAGAAATGTTTTATATACTAGATGATGAACAATTAAACAAAAAATTTGATAAGTTTTTTAATACCTATTATATTCAAGATCATATAATGGCAGATAACAAAGTTATAACTGCAGCTTTTTATGAAGAAAATAAACATAACTTAAATAAAGTAGAAATAAATATACTAAAAAACTTATTTGAATCTTACGTTAGTTTGTATGAAATATCAGAAATACAAGATGGAAAGGTGTTTTTAAATGACATTTTGTTAAAAGATACGGTTTGTGTTGAAGATATTAATTTACTACAAGATTTAAAATTAGGGGATATAGTAATAGCTAGAATAGTAAATGTAAATGGAGTAAGCATATTACTAGATACTACTGTAAGTATTTCGCAAACAATAAGAAATGTTATATGTAATGATATAGAATACTTCTATAATCAATATATAGATGTATATAAAAATATGAAAACATTCTTATTATATCATACACACATTTTATATAAGTATATACAACAATTATTAGAGCCTAAAGTTGGAGAATGTTTAAAATCAAGAAAATCTGAAGTTGCAATTACGCAAGAAATAGATGACAAAGATGTAGAAAATAAATGTAAAATAACTGAACTATTAAATAATAATATAGAAAAAGAATACTTAGAAGTAGCTATGGATACATGGAAAAAGTTAAAAAATATAAATTCAAATATAAAAGGTTCTGAAAGTGGTTGGGCTTCAGCAATTGAGTACTTTATTAAGAAGGAAAAAGGTGAAAGCACAACTCAAAATCAAATAGCACAAAAATACAATGTAAGTCCAAGCACTCTAGGAAAAAGATATAAAGATTTAAAGTCTATAATTTAATGGATTAATATATGCGGTAATGTACACAATAGTAGATGTATAAAAAATATAGAAAGAGGGATAGTAATGAATTTAAGCTTAGGAAAAGAGATAGCAGTTTCTACTACTTATATAAAATCAAATCCTGCAGTACCTATCTATAATGGTGTAGAATCACCAGAAAATTTATATGCTGTAATCTACCATATAGAAATAGGATATAGTGAAAAACAAGGTGAAAAAACAAAACAATACATAATAATAGATTATAAAAATTATGAACTATCACAAGATGAAAAACAGAATTTAATTGATTTAGCTAAGGTGTATTGTGAGTCTAAAAATATAGATATAGAAAAAGACGGAGAAATAAATTTACTTGATAATGAGGAAGCAGAAAGCTTTTTAGAAAAAGTATTTAATAATATGAAGGTAATAAGAGGGCTTATAACTAAGAGAGACTAGGAGTTGAGATAATGAGGTTTATAGGTTTAGAAGAGATAAACCCGTATAATGACTTGTATGAGTACAAACTATATAGATATGACGATAAGATAGAATTAGGAAATAAAGATAGCTTTATTTGTAATCTTAAGGTGATAGTTTTAAATACAGAAGAGATATACCTGGAAAAAGGCTTTGATAAGTCAAAAGCTATAGCGCTTGTAAGTAATCTAAATACAGACATAAGTGTAGACGAATTAAAGAAAGGTATAACAGATTTTATTTTAGAAGAACTGTTATTTTTAGATATTATCGGAGAAAATATAGATATAGAATTTATAAAAAGCTAGGTTATCAAGCCTAGCTTTTGTTGTTAAATTATTATAAATATAGAAAGGATTTTTTAGATGATAAGAATATCAAATATAAAACTTAATATTGATGAAGATAAATCCATACTTAAAAAATATATATTAAAAAAGCTAAAATTAAACGAAAAAGAACTTATAAAATACCATATATACAAAGAATCAGTAGATGCACGTAAAAAAGGAAAGATAGATTTTGTTTATACTATAGATGTTGAAGTTATAAATGAAGAATCCACTCTAAAAAAAATAAAAGATAAAGATATAGCAATGACTCCAGATTTTAAGTACAAAAATGTTGATATGGGAGAGAAAAAACTTAAAAATAGGCCTGTAGTAATAGGTAGCGGACCAGCAGGATTATTTGCATCATTGTTACTAGCACAAAGGGGCTATAGTCCACTAATGTTAGAAAGAGGTTTGGATGTAGATAACAGAACTAATGATATAAATGAATTTTGGAATAATAGAGTTTTGAAAAAAAATTCAAATGTTCAATTTGGGGAAGGTGGAGCAGGAACTTTTTCAGATGGAAAGTTAACTACTAGAACAAAGGATTTAAGAGTTGGTAAGATATTAGAAGAGTTCGTAAAATTTGGAGCACCAGATGAAATACTTTATTCGCATAAACCACATGTTGGAACTGATATATTGAAAAACGTGGTTAAGAATATAAGAAATGAAATTATAAGACTTGGAGGGGAAGTAAGGTTTAACTCTCAAGTTACAGATATAATTTTAGAGGATAATTGCATAAAAGGAGTAATTACAAATGAAAATGAGAAAATACAAACAGAGGCAGTAATACTTGCAATAGGCCATAGTGCTAGAGACACATATAAAATGTTATATAGAAATAATATAAAGATTATACAAAAGCCATTTTCAATAGGTGCTAGAATAGAACATCCTCAAATACTTATAAATAAATCACAATACAAAGAATTTTATAATCATCCAAGATTAGGAGCTGCGGACTATAGACTTATACATCAAGCATCTAATGAAAGAACTGCATATACATTTTGTATGTGCCCTGGAGGAAGTGTTATAGCATCTGCATCAGATGAATTTGAAGTAGTGACTAATGGAATGAGTGAACATGCAAGGGACAAAGAAAATGCTAATAGTGCATTTTTAGTAAATGTATCACCTGAAGATTTTGAAAGCAATCATCCTCTTGCGGGAATTCATTTTCAACAAAAATATGAGAAACTTGCATTTGAATTAGGGGGAAAAAACTATAATGCACCAGTACAGTTAGTAGGAGATTTTTTAAATGATAAAGTATCAAGTAGTATTGGAAATATTAAACCATCTTACAACCCGGGATATACACTTACAGATTTAAGGGAATGTCTACCAGAATTTGTTGTGCAAACTATGAAGGAAGGATTATTGAGTTTAGATAAAAAACTTCAAGGATTTGCCCTACATGATGCTGTATTGACTGGAGTTGAAACTAGGTCATCTGCGCCACTTAGAATAGTAAGAGATGAAAGTACCTTAGAGTCAATAAATACCAAAAATTTATACCCTAGTGGAGAAGGAGCAGGATATGCCGGAGGTATAGTAACTGCTGCCGTTGATGGTATAAAATGTGCGGAAAAAATAATAGAAAAGTACTCTATATAAAAGTAAATAATCATAAAAAATTAACTTTTATTTAACTTAATTAACAAATTTAACATGGATTTAACATTTTGACTCTATTTTTTTGATACAATAATTTTGGCAACAAATTTAGACAAATTTCTAAAATTTGAAGGAGGAAATTATAAGTGGAAATAGCATTAGGCATAATAGGCGGATTGGGTCTTTTCTTATATGGTATGCATTTAATGGGAGAGGGACTACAAAAATCAGCGGGTGCTAAATTAAAGAGAATAATCGAACTTTTAACTAGCAATCGTATAATGGGGGTTCTTATAGGAACATTAGTTACAGCAGTTATACAAAGTAGTAGTGCAACTACAGTTATGGTAGTTGGATTTGTTAATGCTGGAATAATGAATTTATCTCAAGCTATAGGTGTTATAATGGGTGCTAACATAGGAACAACTATGACTGCCCAACTTGTGTCATTTGATTTAGAAGGAATGGCTCCAGTGGCTTTAGGAATAGGTGTAGTTATGTACTTATTTTCATCTAAGCAAAAGACAAAGCATATAGCTGAAATATTTATCGGATTTGGTATATTATTTACTGGTATGGAATTTATGAAAGATGCAGTAAAACCTTTAAGAGAATATCAAGGGTTTGTAGATACTTTAGTAGGATTTGGACAACATCCAATATTAGGCGTTTTAGCAGGTTTTGGTATAACAGCAATAGTACAAAGCTCAAGTGCTTCTATGGGTATGCTATTAGCTTTAGCATCTCAAGGACTCCTACCATTAGCAGCAGCATTGCCTATACTGTATGGGGATAATATAGGTACTTGTGTTACTTCTTTATTATCAAGTATAGGAGCTAGCAAAAACGCTAGAAGAGCAGCTATAATGCATTTATCATTTAACGTTATAGGGACTATATTATTTATGCTGTTGTTAAATAGACCTATAATGGCTTTAGTTACATCACTAGATCCTAATGATATATCAAGACAAATAGCAAACTCGCATACTTTATTTAATTTAATAAATGTTATAATACAACTTCCATTTGCAGGGTTATTAGTTAAACTATCTATGAAAATTCTACCGATTAAAGAAGATGAAAATGAATCTAAACCTACTAAATATTTAGATGATAGAATGATAGAAACACCTGAAATAGCATTAGGAAACACAGTAAAAGAAGTTTTAAGAATGGGTAAAAAAGCAAAAGAAGCTCTAGAAACTTCTATGGATAGTTTATTTGAAAAATCAAATGAGAAAGTTAACAAAACTTTTGAAACAGAAAAGTTAATAAATCAATTACAAAAAGACTTATTAAATTATTTGCTAAAATTATCTAAGGCTCCTTTATCTGAAACTGCTAGAGAAGTTGTTGATGAATTATTTAATACAGTTAATGATATAGAAAGAATAGGCGATCATGCAGAAAATATAGCTGAATTAGCCCAAGGAGCTATAGAAAAAGATGTTAAGTTATCTGAAAAAGGTGTTGAAGAGCTTAGAGATCTTTATAATAAGGTTATATCAACGTATAAATACTCTTTAGAAGCTATGAAAAATGGAGATATAGATTTAGCATATAGAGTCATAAAAATGGAAGAGCAAGTTGACTTAATGGAAAAATCATGTAGATCTAACCATATGCACAGATTAAACAATAATTTATGTAGTGTAGATAGTGGAGTTATATTCTTAGACTTAATAAGCAATTTAGAAAGAGTATCAGATCACTCAGTAAATATAGCTCAACAAGTTATAAAAGCCGGTAATTTAATAAAAAAATAATGTTAATGTAATAAAAGAGTTCTATATTATGAAGAATAATATAGAACTCTTTTTTGTAGTATTATAAATTACGGAGGATTTTATATGAATAAGTTAAATAGAGAATTTTATTTAGATGATACAGAAATAGTTGCAAAAAATTTATTGGGTAAGTATCTAATTAGAGAATATGATAATAAAAAGATAGTATGTAAAATAGTAGAGACAGAAGCCTATAAGACTCAAGGAGATAAAGCAGCTCATGCAAATAATAACAAACTAACAGAAAGAACAAAAATAATATTTGAAGAAGGGGGACATGCCTACATTTATTTAATTTATGGAATGTATTATTGTTTTAATGTTGTAGGTGGGCCAAAGGGAGGTGGTGGGGCTGTTTTAGTAAGGGCAGTTGAGCCTATAGAAGGAATAGAATATATGATGGTTAATAGATTTAAAGAAATAAATAACAAAAAAATGAAGGATTTAACAAATGGACCGGGAAAATTATGTATTGCAATGAATATAAATAAAAGTTTATATGGAGAAGATTTATGTACTAGCAGTTGCATATATATATTAGAGGGAGAAAATCTAGAAGAAAAGGATATTGTCCATTCAAAAAGAATAAATATAGACTATGCAGAAGAAGCTAAAGATTTCTTATGGAGATATTATATTAGGGGGAATAAATATGTATCAAAAAAATAAATTTAAATTGGCATTATGTCAAACTTTAACTAAAGAAGATAAGAAATATAATGTTGATAAAGCTGTAGAATTTATTAAAAAAGCAAGTGCAAACA
Organism: Sporacetigenium mesophilum DSM 16796; assembly: GCF_059569055.1. Lineage (NCBI taxonomy): Bacteria > Bacillati > Bacillota > Clostridia > Peptostreptococcales > Tepidibacteraceae > Sporacetigenium > Sporacetigenium mesophilum. The sequence goes on from NZ_JCANUR010000002.1 coordinate 111,182, forward strand.
ATTCAGATATAATATGTCTAGGTGAGATGTTTAATACGCCATATAGGACATCTTTATTTATTAAAAATGCTGAAGAAGAGGCAAATAGCTATACATTACAAAGAATATCAGAAGCTGCTAGGGAAAATAATGTATATGTATTTGCTGGATCTATATGTGAAAAAAAGGGTGACAAATATTATAATACATCATATGCTTTTGACAGAGAAGGAAATATAATAGGAAAACATAAAAAAATTCATTTATATGATGTTGATATAAAAGACAAGTTAAAAATAAAAGAATCTGATACAATATCGAGTGGAAGCGATATAACAGTAGTTGATACAGAATTTTGCAAAATAGGTCTTGCAATATGCTATGATATGAGATTTCCAGAGATATTTAGAATGATGGTAGATAAAGGAGCCAATTTAATAATAGTTCCTGCAGCATTTAATACAGTTACAGGAAGTTCTCACTGGGACACTCTAATAAAAGCAAGAGCTATAGACAATCAAGTGTATGTTGCTGCAGTAAGTCCAGCTAGAAACTACAATGAAAAATATATAGTATATGGTCATAGCAAAGTTTGCGATGCATATGGAAAGACATTAGGGGAATTGGATGAAAAAGAAGGCATTATGTATTGTGATGTTGACTTGGACTACTTAGATGAAGTTAGAGAGGAACTTCCAATACTAAAACATAGAAGGACTGATATATATAATGTAGTAAATTTAGTTAAGAATTAAACTTATATTGAAGAAAAATTTATAAATTTGATATAATAAAAATTACAAAAGTAAAATTTTACAATTAGGGGAAGGTAAATAGATGAGTAAGATAAATTTTGATTATTCTAAAGCGATAAAGTTTTTTGAACAACACGAATTGGATTATATGGAACCTTTTGTTAAAGTTGCCCATGAAATGCTACATAATAAAACTGGTCCAGGAAATGACTTTTTAGGTTGGCTTGAACTACCTTATAATTATGATAAGGAAGAATTTAAAAGAATAAAAAAGTGTGCAGAGAAGATAAAAAATGACTCTGATGTTTTATTGGTAATAGGCATAGGGGGTTCTTATTTAGGATCAAGAGCTGCTATAGAAATGATGGGACATTCTTTAAGAAATAATCTATCTAAAGAAGAAAGAAAAGGTCCCGAGGTATACTTTGTAGGTAATAATATAAGTTCAACTTATATAATGGATATAATTGATATAATAAAAGACAAGGATATATCAATAAATGTCATATCTAAATCAGGCACTACTACAGAACCAGCTATAGCATTTAGAATATTTAAAGAATACATAGAAAAAAAATATGGGAAAGAAGAAGCAAGTAAGAGAATATATGCTACAACTGACTCTAGTAAAGGAGCACTAAGAAATCTATCTCAGTCTGAGGGTTATGAGACCTTTGTTATATCTGATGATATAGGAGGACGTTATTCTGTATTAACTGCAGTGGGATTACTGCCTATAGCTGCAGCAGGGTTTAATATAGATGAAATCATGAAAGGTGCACAAGATGCACATGATGATTTTAAAGTAGACAATTTAAAAGAAAACAATTGTTACCAATATGCTATAGTCAGAAATATTCTTAATAGAAAAGGAAAAAATATAGAATTATTAGTGAACTATGAGCCGCACCTACACTTTATAGGTGAATGGTGGAAACAATTATATGGAGAAAGTGATGGAAAGGATAACAAGGGGATATATCCAGCGTCAGTAGACTTTTCAACAGATTTACATTCAATGGGACAATATATCCAAGAAGGTAGAAGAGACCTATTTGAAACTGTATTAAATGTTGAAACTTCGAGAAAAGAAATAAAAATACAAAAAGAAGAGCAGGACTTAGATGGATTAAACTACTTAGTTGGAAAAACTGTAGACTTTGTAAATCAAAAGGCCTTTGAAGGAACATTACTTGCACATACAGATGGAAATGTACCTAATTTGATAATAAATATACCAAAGCTTGATGAGTATAACTTTGGGTATTTAGTATATTTCTTTGAAAAGGCATGCGCAATTGGTGGATATATTTTAGGTGTAAATCCATTTGATCAACCAGGAGTAGAAACTTACAAGAAAAACATGTTTGCATTGCTAGGTAAACCAGGATATGAAAAGGAAAAAGAAGAATTAGAAAAAAGATTAAATATATAGTTAAATTTAGAGAGATATCTATATATCTCTCTTTTTAAAATTTCAAAAAATATTATGATTTTTTATATTATCTACATATTATCTTCATATTATCAAAATAAAATAAAGATAAGTACATATAAGAAAGGGATGGATTAAATTGTTTAGAGGTATAGCTAAAATACTTATAGCAGCTATATTAGGAGCTGTAATAGGAAGTGCAATTACTTTATATGCCGCACCTATAATAATTGATGACAAGCAAACTAATACAAATAATAGTGAGCAAAAAATAGTAGTACAAGGCGATGGAAAATCTGAAAATATATATCGTGCTGTAACAGAAAAATCTATGCCTTCAGTTGTAGGTATAACTACTGTAACAATAGATAGAAGTAATATATTTTCACTACCTCAGGAGTTACAAGGGGTTGGAACGGGAGTCATAGTACATTCTGATGGATATATTCTTACTAACTCACATGTTGTATCAGATGGGGAAGCTGTAGATGTAGGGGTTCTTTTTAATGACGGAAATACTTCTCAAGGCAAGGTACTTTGGAATGATCCTCAAATGGATTTAGCACTTGTAAAGGTAGATAAAGTTGATTTACCTGTAGCAGATTTAGGAGATAGTGATAACGTTCAAATTGGAGATATAGCAATCGCTATAGGAAATCCCCTTGGACTTGAATTTCAAAGAAGTGTTACTCAAGGTATTATAAGTGGGTTAGATAGAAGCATACAAACCGAAAATGCAGCTATGACTGGGCTTATGCAGACTGATGCTAGTATAAATCCAGGTAATAGTGGAGGGCCGTTGTTAAATTCAAAAGGTGAGGTTGTAGGTATAAATACAGCCAAGGCAGCTCAAGGAGAAGGATTAGGGTTTTCTATACCTATAAATACTGCTAAACCTATAATAGATCAAATAATAGAAAATGGTGATTTTGAAAAGGTTATGTTAGGAATAAAGGGTGTAGATGTTCAAACTTATGAAGCAGCGACAGGAGAGAAATTACAAAGTAATGAAGGTGTTTATGTAGTAGAAGTAGTAAAAAATAGTACTGCTTATAAATCAGGAATTAAAGCAGGAGATATAATAAAAAATATAGAAAATGATAATATAAGTTCTATGAGTGACTTAAACAAAGTGTTATATAAATACTCACTTGGGGATAAGGTTAATATTACTGTAAATAGAAATGGAAATATAAAAAATTTAAATACTGTATTTAATAAATAAATATATAAAAGAGATAGCCTAGGCTATCTCTTTTATATATTTATGCTTCTTTTTTGTTTAATTCTTGTACTGTAGTTTCTGGTTTCGTACTACAGTTATTTTCATGAGGGCAACCAGAGCAACTTGAACAACCTGAAGATTTTGGACCAAATCTTCCATAAAGTATTTTAAATGCTATTGCCAGTATTCCAGCTGTAACAGCTAATTCTATAAATCTAGAAACTTCAAATGATCCTGTGAATATACTTCCGATAGTATAAACAACAAATGATATTACCCAAGCTAATACAAGCTGATATATAAATGATGTAAACATCATTTTATTTCCATATTCCTTCTTCAGAGTAGCCAAAACAGATATACATGGGGTATATAATGAAACAAACACTATAAATGTATAAGCTGTTAATGCTGTAAATTGTTGAGGTAAAACTGTAGTTAAATCTCCGTATATAACACCCATACTACCAACAACAACTTCTTTAGCAACTAAACCTGTAAGCAATGATACTGATGCTTGCCATGTTCCAAATCCAAGTGGTGCAAATATAGGTGCAATTACAGAACCTATAATAGATAAGAAACTATTATTTATATCTGTTGTATATCCTGAAAAGTTAAAGAATGAAACTAACCATATAACTATAGACATAGAGAATATTACTGTACCTGCTTTTACTAAAAATCCTTTAGATTTTTCCCATGTATGTTTTATTATACTCTTAGGTTGAGGCATTTTATATTCTGGAAGTTCTAGTATAAATGGTTCTTCTTGTTTATTAAAATAAGTATTTTTTAATACTAAGCCAACTAATACAGCAATTATTATACCTAATATATATAGTGATAAAACTACCCAAGATTCTTTTTCAGGGAAGAATATTGAAGCAAATAATGCATAAACAGTTAAACGAGCATTACACGACATAAGTGGAGCTAAAAGAGCTGTAAGTTTTCTGTCCTTTTCACTTTCTAAAGTTCTAGCAGCCATTATTGCTGGAGTAGAACAACCAAATCCCATTACAAGAGGAATAAAAGCTTTACCAGATAAACCTATTTTTCTCATTAAGCTATCCATTAAAAACGCTGATCTTGCCATATATCCACTATCTTCTAATAAAGATAACCCTAAGAATAATGCAAATACTATAGGGAAGAATACTATAACAGATCCAACTCCACCTAGTATACCATCAACTATTAGTGAAGCAAACCAAGGACTTGATCCACTTAATATATTTGAAGCTGCAGGCATTAAGATTTCGGCTACATATACATCTAGCATATCAGCTATTGGTTGGCCGAACCATTTAAAGGTAAATTCAAATACTAACCATAATAATCCTAAAAACACAGGATAAGCAAGTAATGGGTTTAAAACTATTTTGTCTATTTTTTCAGTTATACTTTCTTTTTCACTAAAATCTTGCTTAGTACATTTTGAAACAAGCTTTTCTAAATACTTATAAGTTTGATCTTCATTTCCAAAATCTTTTTTCATTGAGGTTTTATTAAAGTTATTTGATTCTATTGTGCTTATAATATTATTTATTCCTTCATTTTTTCTGGCTACTATAGGTATAACAGTTACCCCGAGTTCACTAGATAACTTGTTATAGTCTATATGTATACCTTTAGACTCAGCCACGTCAATCATGTTAAGCACTAATATTACAGGTTTATTAAACTGAGCTAATTGAGTAGTTAGATATAAATTTCTAACTAAGTTAGATGCATCTACTATATCAACTATAACGTCAACATCTCCACTTTCCAAGAAATTTTTAGAAACTTTTTCTTCGTTAGAAAATGTATCCATTGCATATATCCCAGGTAAATCAACAACCTTTATATCATTGGTTGCAAATCCTTCTTTTTTCTCTATTGTAACTCCTGGCCAGTTTCCAACATATTGCTTGGAACCAGTAAGAGCATTAAATACTGTAGTTTTACCTACATTAGGATTACCAAGTAATGCTACTGTAGTCATAGTAGTATCCTCCTTATTTTAAATATATATTTTTAGCATCATCTTTTCTTATAGCCAAATCAAAGCCTCTTAATCTTATGATTATAGGATCACCAAATGGTGCAACTTTTGTTACTTTAACTTCTGTTTCTTCAACACACCCTAATGCTAATAATCTTTTTGCTAATCTTGCATTACCTTTTATAGAATTAATAGTACCACTTTGGCCTATTTTCAAATCGTAAACAGTCATCATTAATACCTCCTAATGAATTTCATTCTCATTTAAAATATATCACGTATTCTCTAGTAAGTCAATGTTTAACACTGTAAAAATATAGTAAACATATAAAAATAGTAGTAAATATCCTAATATCTTTAAATGATTGCTATAATAATATATTAATAATTTTTTATTAATATATTAATGAATAAAAATACTCACGAAATTAGTTTCATTAATAAAGAATTTGTATTATAATGTAGACATAAGATATTTGAAAGGGGTATGATTATGAGAACTAAAAAGTTAACTCATATGAGTTTGCTTATAGCATATAGTTTAGTTTTGTATATAGTAGAAAGCTATATACCAAATCCGCTAATAGCTTTATTTCCAGGAGCTAAACTAGGCCTTACAAATATTATTACATTAGTATCATTATCTTTGTTAGGATTTAAAGATACTTTTATAATAATCACTATTAGAGTTATATTATCATCTATGTTCGCGGGACCTGTATCGGCTTTATTATTTAGTATATCTGGTGCCTATTTAAGTTTATTAGGTATGAGTTTATGTCTGAAGATAAAAAGTTTTTCGGTTGTAGGTGTAAGCATTGTAGGTGCTGTATGTCATAATATAGGGCAACTTATGGTGGCATCTTTGATAATAGAAAGTGGACTTATTTTTACTTATCTGCCGTATATGCTTATAGCATCTGTACCAACTGGAATTTTCGTTGGTATAGTATCAAAATTTACTTTAAACAACTTATCTAAGATGCAGCAAAAGGTTTATTGACATACTATAATTAACTTTGGTAAAATATTACTAAACAGTACTAAAACTAAAACATTTAATGGTGGTTAACATGATAAAAGTTGATTTAGATAAAATAAAAGACGAAATAGAAGCTCTAAGAGAAGAAATTAACAGATATATACAGTATCCTGATATATTTAAAGAAGAGTTAGTTGAAACTAGCCAAAAAATAGATATATTAATAAATAAATATGTAGAATTGTCAAGAGACTAAAGCCTTTTAAAGGCTTTTTTTTATTTCCAAAACTGCATACTATTAAAATATATAGTCAATAATCCTAAATAGCTATAAATACATATTTAAAAGGTGAGTTGTATGTTGCTATATAGTTTGTTCAAATCAATAATAATAATTATTGGTGCTTATGCAATATTAAAAGTTATAAGGTATATAACTTCTAAGGTATTTGATATAACTAGATTTGATAGACAATATGAAAAAACTTTGAGCAGTATAATAATATCATTTTCTTATTATGTCATATTTATTGTAACAGTTACCTTAATTTTGAGAGAATTTAAAATAATAGATTTTAATAAATTTGAAACATTGGTAACTGGAGCGGGTATAGTAGGGTTAATAGCAGGTTTAGCAGTTCAAAGTTTTCTAAAAGATATACTAAATGGATTTTTTATATTGTTTGAGAAACAGATGAAAGTTGGAGATTTTGTAATAATAAATGAAGAGTTTAGAGGAACAGTAGAAGAAATAGGACTAAGAAGTCTCAGTATAAGAGATTGGGACTCAAGAAGAATCACTATACCAAATGGAAATATAACATCATTAAGAAATTACAGTAGAAACAAAATGAGAGCTGTAGCTCACGTAAGGGTTTCTTATGAAGAAGACCCAATTTATATTATAGAGGTACTAGAAGAGGTATGTAACATATTAAATGAAAAATACAAACAATTTTTAATCAAAAACATGATGAATGAACCATCAGAGCCATTTACTGTATATGGGGTAACCGATATAGTAGATGTTCCAGTAGGAGTACAATATACTATAACAGGCTCAATAGAACCCTTTAAGTATTTTGATGTATTAAAAGATGCTAGGCTACAAATATTGATAACTTTTAGAGAAAAAGGAATAAAGGTTGCATACCCAACAAATGTAAACATATTATACAGTGGGTATAGTGATTATGTACAAGAAAAGAGCTGTGATTAACAGCTCTTTTTGCTCATTTCTATAGCTTTTTTGGTACATGATTGCATAGCTGAGATTATACTAGCTCTAAAATTATTTTTTTCAAGCTCATATACCGCCTCAATAGTAGTCCCACCTGGAGAGCAGACTTTATCTTTTAATGATCCTGGATGCTCTCCAGTTTCTAATACCGTTTTAGCAGCACCTAAAACAGCTTGAGATGCAAACTTATAAGCCTGATTTCTAGGCATTCCTTGAAGAACTGCTCCATCTGCTAAAGCTTCTATAAGTATATATACATAAGCTGGCGAAGAACCACTTACAGCAGGAATAACATCCATTAGTTTTTCATCTATAACTTCTGCTTTTCCAAAAGATCCAAATATACTTAATATTATATCTTTTTCTTCACAATTTATTGAGGAGTTAAAACTTATAGCTGACATCCCTTCCTTTACTAAGCAAGGGGTATTTGGCATGGTTCTAACTACCTTAATATCCTTTAAAAAGTGGTTCTCTATAGATTCTATAGTGATACCAGCAGCTATACTTACAATAACTGCATCCTGTTTTACATAATCTTTTATTTCGCATATTACATCGGTATATTTATTTGGTTTAACAGCCAAAAATAATATATCTGAAAAATTAGCTACATCTATGTTATTATTAGTTGTAAGAATATTATATTGTTTTTTTACATATTGAAGTTTAGTATCAGTTGGGTTACTTGCCATTATATTTGTACTATTAACTAAATTAGATGACAAAATCCCACCTATTATAGATTGAGCCATATTTCCGCATCCTATGAATCCTATTTTTTTATTCATATGCATACCTCCTATTGTACTTTCGTAATCATATAATATAAGCACTATCTATATTTTAATATAAAACTAATTAATATGCATTATTTTATAAATATACAAATATTATAAATAAAAGTGGATTAAGGAGGAATGTGATGTCTACAAAAGAAATGGCATTAAGATTGTTAGTTGCACTTTTAATAGGGGGGATGACTGGGATAGAAAGAGAGAGATCTCATCAATTTGCTGGTTTTAGAACGCATATATTAGTAGCAGTAGGGTCTTGCATATCGTCTATAACATCTATAATGCTGTTTACTGAATTTAGTTATAAATATAATATAGACCCAGCTAGATTGTCTGCACAAGTGTTGTCAGGAATAGGTTTTTTAGGAGCAGGGGCTATACTAAAAACATCTAATGGAATAAGAGGCCTTACAACAGCTGCTGGTATATGGACTACAGCCTGTATAGGTATAGCGGTAGGTTTTGGATATTATGAATTAAGTATACTAGCATGGTTATTTGTAATGACAACATTATATATATTGAAATATCTAGATAGAAAGCTGTTTAAAAGAAAATTGACTGTATTTACTGTTAAAACTTACAGTACAGCAATAGTACCTTTAATATTTGAAATATTAGAGGAAAACAGTATAATAGTTAAAAATATGAATATAACAGAAACAGAAGATAACAAACGAAATATAAATTTTACAATATTACATGATAGAAGAATAGTATTAAATGAGCTAATAAAAGAATTAGATGATGTAAAAAATATAATTAGTATAGACTATTTAGAGTAAACTATTATAAAATATTAAATTAATACATGATTAAAAAAATAAGATTGAGGTGTATAAATTGAGCAAAAGAATAAGATTAGTAACTGACAGTTCTTGTGATTTACCTAATAATTTATTACAAGAGAATAATATACATGTAGTTCCACTAAATGTTTTATTTGAAGAAGAAAGTTTTGTATCAGGAGTTGAAATAGACAATGAAACTTTTTACTCAAAAATGAAAAATAGCACAAATCTTCCTAAGACTTCTAGCCCATCTCCTGACAGATTTTTAGAAAAGTTTGATTGCGAAGAAGAAGAGATTTTAGTAATATGTTTATCCTCTAAATTGTCTAGTACGTATAATAATGCATTAATTGCTAAAAATATGTATTTAGAAGGCAATTCTTCAAAAAAAATAGAAGTAATAGATACATTAAGTGGATCATTGGGAATAAGTATATTAGTTTTAAAAGCAGCAGAGCTAATAAATTCAGGAAAACCTTTAGATGAAATAGTAAGTATAATAGAAAAAGAAAAAGAAAATATAAGGGTATATGTAGCGTTAGATACACTAGAAAATGCAGTTAAAGGTGGAAGAGTCCATGCTTTTGCAGGAAAAATAATAAATGCCCTAAACTTAAAAGTAATAGTTAAAGTTGAAGATGGTCTAGTAAAGACACATGATAAAGCTAGAGGTGAAGTGAAAAGTATTAGAAAATTATTAGAAATTATGGAGGAACATATAACTGATATACCTAATAAAGTAATAGGTATAGCTCATGGAAATTGTGAGGAAAAGGCTTTAAAGCTTAAAAGTATGATAGAAGAAAAATACAATTTCAAAAGTATATTAATGAGTGAAATAGGTCCTATAATAGGAACTTATGCAGCTGAAGGGGCTCTTCTTATAAGTTTTAATTAACTCTTAAAAAAGGAGAAAGATAATATGGGAATAGAGAGAAGTAATATAGAAGAAAAATATAAATGGAATATAGATTCTATGTATTCGGATAAAGAAAAGATAGATTCTGATATAAAAAAAGTTAATGATATAATAGGGGAAATACAAAAGTATAAAGGGAAACTAGCAGATAGTAAAGAAAATTTATATAATGCCTTAAACTTATCTGAGAAAGCGTCTAGAATATTACAAAGCTTATACGTATATACTCACATGAAACAACATGAAGATACCAGAATAAATGCAAATCAGGGGTGGGCTACTAAAACTGATATGTTAGCTACTCAGTTGTCTACATCTGTATCATATATGGTTCCAGAAATAATATCTATGGATGAAGACAAGCTAAATGAATATCTAAAGGATGAAAAGCTTAAATTTTATAAGAAATCCATAGATGATATATTAAGAGAAAAACCGCATACATTATCTGAAAAGGAAGAAGAACTATTAGCTGCAGTTGGTGATATAGCATCTGTTCCAGACAAGGTATTTGAAATGTTTTCTTTTGCAGATATGAAGTTTCCGGAAATAAAAGATGAAAATGGAGATATCGTAAGGCTCACTCATCAAAACTTTACTAAAATGCTTCAAAGTAAAGATAGAAGAGTTAGAAAAGATGCATTTGAAAATGTATATGCAACATATGAATCATACAAAAACACATTTTCATCTACATTGTATGGCGGAATAAAAAAAGAGATCTTTTATTCAAAGGCTAGAAAATATGAGTCTGCACTTCAGTCGTCACTTTTTAAAGACGATATAAGTGTATCTGTATATAATAACTTAATAGATGCAGTGTCTGAAAGTTTAGATACTTTTAATAAATACTTAAACTTAAAAAAGGAGTTTCTTGAATTAGAAGAATTCCATATGTATGATTTATATGTTCCTTTAGCTTCTCAGTTAGACATGAAGATACCTTATGAAAAAGCTCAAGAGATAATAATAGAAGCTCTTAAACCCTTAGGAGAAGACTATATTAGTGTTTTAAAAAGAGCTTTTTCTGAGCGTTGGATAGATGTATATGAAAATGAAGGCAAACAAGGCGGCGCTTATTCATGGGGAAGCTACGATTCAGTACCGTATATACTAATGAGTTATAAAGATGATTTAAATTCATTATTTACATTGGTTCATGAATTAGGTCACTCTCTTCATAGTTATTACTCAAAAACTAGTCAGCCTTATTTATATTCAGGATACAAGATATTTGTTGCAGAAGTAGCATCTACATTAAATGAATTGTTACTTATGAACTATATGCTTGAAAATGCAAAATCAAAAGAAGAACGTTTCTATCTGTTAAATTACTATTTAGAGCAGTTTAGAACAACGGTATATAGACAAACTATGTTTGCTGAATTTGAAAAAATCACTCATGAAAAAGCAGAAGGTGGAGAACCTTTAACATCAGATGAATTTTATGAAATATATTATAATTTAAATAAAAAATATTATGGAGATAGTATGGAAGTAGATAAACAAATAGGTTTAGAATGGGCTAGAGTTCCTCATTTCTATAATAATTTCTATGTATATAAATATGCTACAGGTTTTTCAGCAGCTAGCGCTTTAAGCCAACAGATATTAAGTGAAGGAAAGCCAGCAGTAGATAGATATTTAGAGTTTCTAAAAAGTGGAGGATCTGATTATCCATTAAACCAATTAAGAAAAGCAGGAGTAGATATGGAGAAAAAAGAATCCATAGAAAGTGCCTTAGAGGTGTTCAAAAACTTAGTCGATGAATTAGAAGATGAAAAGAGACGTTAAAAACGTCTCTTTTTTATATTTAAGGAAACAACAACTTCTTGAGCAAGGTCTCTGCTTTTAAGGTCGTTGGCTACATGAGTGCAGCGAATTTTTACACTCTATTAACAATTTTTACATACACATAACTCTACCTTAACTTTTACTTAACATGCAAGCTGTATTCTAATGATGTAGCAAATAAGAAAGTAAAATAAAAACTTAAGAATATATGGAGGGAAATTACTATGTCTTTAAAGAAAAACATGAGTAAATTAGTTTCATTAGGTTTAGTTGGAGTTTTATCAGCAGGTATATTGGTAGGGTGTGGAAGTTCCAACCAAGGAGGAAATACTTCTGATTTAAAAGGAACGGTAATAATAGATGGATCAAGCACAGTATTTCCTATATCTGAAGGTGTTGCAGAAGAATTTGGAAAACAAAACCAAGGAGTTAACGTAACGGTAGGAACGTCTGGTACTGGTGGAGGCTTTGAAAAATTCTTAAAAGGGGAAATAGATATAGCTGATGCATCAAGAGGAATTAAAGATGAGGAAAAAGCTGAAGCTGAAAAAGCCGGAATAAAATATAAGGAAATAGAAGTTGCATATGACGGTATAACAATAGTTATAAACCCACAAAATACTTGGGCCAAAGATATAACAACAGATGAGTTAAAGAAAATATGGGAGCCAAACAGTACAGTTAAAATGTGGAGTGACGTAAGAACTGAATGGCCAAAGGAAGAAATAAAATTATATGGACCAGGTAGTGAATCAGGAACATTTGAGTATTTTACTGAAGAAATCAACGGTGAAAAGGCAGCTATAAGAACTGATTATACAGCAAGTGAGGATGATAACGTATTAGTTACAGGTGTCGCTGGTGATAAAAATGCTATGGGATTCTTTGGATATTCTTACTACTATGAAAATCAAGATAAGTTAGCTGCGGTATCAGTAAACGGAGTTGCTCCAAATCACGAAACAATACAAAACAAAACTTATGCTCCATTATCTAGACCATTATATATATATGTAAGTGAAAAAGCATTATTAGAAAAACCAGAAGTTAAAGCTTATGTTGAGTTCTATTTAGGTGAAGTTGGAAAAGAAATAGCATCTCAAGTTGGATATGTTGCTTTACCCGACTCTGAATATACAAAAATGTTAGAAGAAGTTCAAGAGGTAAAATAACCTAAATAAGAGTATAGAAAGGACTGCATAAATGCAGTCTTTTTTTAATTACAAGGATATCTAAAACATAAGCTTAAGCAAGATTTCTAACTTTTAAAGCTGCTGTAGACATGAAGAACGCGATTTTTTACATTTTATTAACATTCTTTACATACTTCTAACATAACCTTAATCTTTAGTTAACATATAAGATGTATGCTGATATTTCAAAGCAATATAAAAATTGTATGAGTATAAATTATTTACTCATAGTAAAAAATGAATTTATAGTAATGTATATTATATTTACAGGGCGGTGTAATTTATGGCAAAAAACAATAGATATTTCAAAAAAAATATAACAAAATTATTGGTAATATCTCTATCGATTATGTTATTAAGTGGCTTAACTGTTGGATGTTCTAAAAATAATGAAAAATCCATATTTATAGATGGGTCAAGTACGGTATTTCCAATAACGGAGGCTATAGGCGAGGAATATTCAAAGGCAAATAGAGGAGTTAAGATAACTATAGGAGCTGGAGGTACAGGGGCAGGTATAGAAAAATTAATAAAAGGCGAAATCGATATAGCCGATGCATCTAGACATATAAAAGATGAAGAATTAGAAAAGGCAAATAAAGCTAATACAAATATTAAAGAACTAGTTATAGCTAATGATGGAATAACTATAGCTGTTAATAAACAAAATGACTGGTGTACAGACATAACTACTGAAGAATTAAAAATGATATGGGAACCAAATAGTAAAGTTACAAATTGGAGTGATGTAAGACCTGAATGGCCTAATGAAGAAATAAGATTATATGGACCAGGTAGCGAGTCTGGAACATTTGAATATTTCACTGAAGAAATTACAGGAGAAGCTGGAGCTATAAGAACGGATTATACGGCAAGTGAAGATGATAATGTGCTAGTGACTGGGGTACAAGGAGATAAATATTCAATAGGATTCTTTGGATTTGCTTATTACTACGAAAATACTGATAAGTTAAAATCAGTTAAGGTAAATGGTATAGAACCAACTCAAGAAACTATACAAAGTGGAGAATATGCTCCTTTATCAAGAGCTTTATATTTATATATAAATGTAGATAATATGAATAAAAAGCCTTTGATGAAAGGTTTTATTGAATATTATCTAGGTGAAGGTAGAAAAATAGTTCCAAGCACGGGTTATGTTGCACTACCAGATAAAGATTATGATAAGCAATTAAAAGAAATATCATCTAGTAAATAAGAAAGGATACCCTAGGGTATCCTTTCTTATTTACTAGTGTTCAAATTTAATATAGTATATTACAAAATAAAAACGACAAACTAATTATAGAAAAAATATATTGAATTAACATACACTTAACAAAGTTAACATATACATAACGCCTATTTAACAAAAATTAAATATAGGAGTGTTAATCTAAGGATGTAAAATAAATTAAGATAAACAATGCAAAATATCAGGAGGAAATGGGATGAAGAAGACTAAAGAAAAAATAATTAAATATATTCTTGCAACTTTTGGAAGTATATCTGTACTCGTTACAATAGGTATATTCTTAATCTTAATATATGAGAGTTTAGCATTTTTTAAACAGGTTCCATTAACAGAATTTTTATTTTCTAAACAATGGACTCCTTTATTAAATCCAAAACACTATGGTATATTACCTTTATTATCAGGTACGTTTTTAATTGTAGTATTTTCATCACTTATATCTATACCTATAGGACTTTTAAGTTCAATATATTTAAGTGAATATGCAGATAAAAGGGTTAGAAAGTTTATAAAGCCTTTATTAGAAATATTAGCAGGTATACCATCTATAGTATATGGATTTTTCGCATTAACTACTATAACTCCAGTTTTACAAAATATATTCCCTCAAACTAGTATATATAATGCATTAAGTGCTGCTATAGCAGTAGGAGTAATGACTCTACCAATGGTAGCATCTTTAAGTGAAGATTCAATGCAAGCAGTGCCAAGTAGCTTAAGAGAAGCTGCGTATGCACTTGGTCTTACAAAGCAGGAGACTGTAAGAGGAGTAGTTTTACCTGCAGCTATATCAGGTATAATATCATCGTTTATACTGGCTATATCAAGAGCTATAGGTGAAACAATGATAGTTGCATTAGCTGCTGGGTCTAATCCAAAACTTACCTTAAATCCTCTTGAAAGTATACAGACAATGACAGGATTTATAGCCCAAGTAAGTCAAGGTGATATAGCTCAAGGTTCTATAGAATCTCAAACTTTATATGTAGTTGGCTTAGTGTTATTCTTGTTAACTTTATCTATGAATATATTGGCAAGATATATAACTAATAAAATGAGGGAGGAATATTAATAATGAGTCATTCAAATATAAAAGCACGTAAGCGTAATGATAATATATTCCACGGCATATTAATACTTTCAGTACTATTTTCATTGAGTATATTAGTTGCATTGTTCGGTAGAGTTATTGTAGATGGAATTTCTCATTTAACGCCACAATTTATTTTTAATTATACATCTAGAATACCATCTCAAGCAGGCGTTGCTGCAGCTCTTGCTGGATCTATATGGGTTATATTAATTACAATAATAATTGCGTTCCCTCTAGGAGTTGGAACAGCTCTATATTTAGAAGAATATGCATCAAAAAATAAATTTACATCTTTAATACAAGTTAATATAAATAATCTAGCAGGTATACCTTCAGTTGTATATGGTATATTTGGACTAACATTATTTGTAAGATTACTTGGATTAGGAAGAAGTATTATGGCTGGATCGTTAACAATGGCACTTCTAATATTGCCTTTAATAATAGTATCTTCTCAAGAAGCATTAAAAACAGTTCCAAGAGATTTAAAAGAAGCTTCTTATGGTTTAGGTGTTAGCAAATGGGATACTATAATGGGAGTTATAATTCCTTACTCTATGCCAGGAATACTTACAGGTACAATACTTGCTATATCAAGGGCATTAGGAGAAGCTGCACCATTATTACTTGTAGGTGGAGCAGCAGCTATATGGTTCTCACCTTCATCTCCACTTGATCAATTTACAACACTACCGCTTCAAATATATTCTTGGGCTGGGAAGCCACAGGCGGAGTTTCAAAATGTTGCTTCTGCTGGGATAATATTATTACTTGGATTATTAATACTGACAAATTTAACAGCGATATTATTAAGAAATAAATATCAAGATAGAATAAAACGTTAAGGAGGACAAGATTATGTCTAACACGAAGATAAAAGTTAATAATCTAGATTTTTATTATGGGGATTTTAAGGCATTAAAAAACATAAATATTGATATAGAAAAAAATAAGGTAACTGCATTTATAGGTCCTTCAGGATGTGGTAAGTCGACATTTCTAAGAACTTTAAATAGAATGAATGATTTAATAGAAGGAACAAAAGTAGATGGAAATATACTACTAGATGGGAAAGATATATATTCTTCAGACATTGAGGTAGAAGAATTAAGAAAAAGGGTAGGAATGGTATTTCAAAAGCCAAATCCATTTCCAAAATCTATATATGAAAATATAGTGTATGCACCAAAAAGACATGGTATAAATAATAAAAAGGAATTAGATGAAATAGTAGAAAAAAGTTTAAGAGGAGCAGCACTTTGGGATGAAGTTAAAGATAGATTGGATAAATCAGCTTGGGCTTTATCAGGAGGTCAGCAACAAAGGCTGTGTATAGCTAGAACTATAGCTATGCAACCAGAGGTAATACTAATGGATGAACCAACTTCTGCATTAGATCCAATAGCAACTGCAAAGGTAGAAGAATTAGTAGAAAATCTTAAAAAGAATTTTACAATAGTTATTGTTACTCATTCAATGCAACAAGCAGCTAGAATATCAGATAATACAGCATTTTTCTTAATGGGAGAAATAATAGAGCTTGATGAGACTAAAAAGATATTTACTGCTCCAAGAGATAAGAGAACTGAAGATTATATAACAGGAAGATTTGGCTAAGATATAGAATAATAATAAAAACTATAGAATAGGGGTGTAATCTAAGTGGAACAAAAAGGTATAGATTTAAATATAGAGACACTTAAAAACTATACAATTAAAATGATTGAGAAGTGTGAAGAATTAGTTATAAAATCTGTAGAGGCTATGGTAGCCAAGGATTTAGATGCATGTAGAGAAGTTATTAAAAAAGATGATGAAATAGATTCATTAAGGGACTATATAAGAGAAAGAAGCATAGAGCTTATAGCATTAAAACAGCCAATGGCTAAAGATCTAAGAACTATATATGCTTTAGGTACGATAGCTTTGGACTTAGAGAGAATCGGCGATTATTCTGTAAATATAGCTATGGAAACTATAAAAATAGGAAATGAAGAACATGTAGAACCTCTTATAGATATCCCTAAAATGAGTGATATATGTGCAGATATGCTAAGAAGAATTAAAGATGCACTAATATTAGGTGATGACAAATTAGCATACCAAATAGCTTTAGAAGATGATATAGTTGATAATTTATACCATGATGTATATATAGATGCATTAGCTGCTATGCACAGAGATAGTAGAAATATCAATCAAGGGGTTAAATTATTAGCTGTTGGAAGATATTTAGAGAGAATTGGAGATCACATAACCAATATATGCGAAAGTATAATATATACTGTTAGTGGAGAAATGATAGAATTCGATTAAGCTGGTAGAAATGCCAGCTTTTTTATTTTTTATTAACAATAAACATATAGAGAACATAATATATACTAGATATAATTTGTACAATTTATATCTAGTATATATTGACATCAGGGGGTAAGATAATGCAATATAATTATTATCAATACTGTGAACAAATGGCTAATAGGCACTATCCAAAGGTATATAGAGTTTTAGTACAACATGTAATATATGTTTGTGATAGATATGATCAAAACGAAGATATGTATCCATTTCCTAGCGATGAAAGAATAGAAGAAATGACTGATATGATAATGGATAGATATGAAAGAGATAATAACAGATCAATAGAAGAAGAAGATGAATTAACTAGACAATATGGACGTAGATTTGTTAGAGATTTAGGTCTAATACTTCTTCTACAAAGACTTCTTGGAAGAAGAAGAAGAAGATATAGTTATCCTGGATATGGATATCCTGGTTATGGTTACCCTGGATATTTTGGATATTAATATTAAATATTTCAATATGCCGTTGATAATTTATCAACGGTTATTTTTTAATTACAGCGAATTTTTATTAGTTTTGTAACAAAATATTTTTAAAAATCATAAAATACTATAGTACTACAGGAGAGGAGGCTTGGACATGTATAACTATTATGATTACTGTGAGACTATATCAAAAAACTATTACCCGAAAATATATACTATATTAACTGAGCATGTAAAAAACATTTGCGAAGAGTGTGATAAAAATAAATATATGTATCCATTTCCTACACAAGATAAATTCAAAGAATTGGTAGATAATATTCATGAGTCATATACAAGAGAATTTTATCGTAAAGTAAATGAAGGTGAAGATACGGCCGGCTATTATAGATATTATGAAGACTATCTCCTTAAAGATATTATTAAAATACTTTTAATTGAAGAAATTTTAAAAAGAAGAAAAAAGTATAAAAATTATCCATATTTTTATTAATATACAAAGCCTTTTTAAAAGGCTTTTTTATATTTAAGGAAATTATAATTTATCTGTTTTTTAAGGTCGTTGGCGACATGAGCAAAGCGAATTTTTTATATTGTTATAAAAATTTCAAATTAATGGTATCATAATATAGAAAATATAAGTAGGGGGTGTTATGGCTTGAAGTTACAGAAAATAGGAATGAGAACTATAAAAACAGGAATTGGTGTATCCTTATCTGTTTTAGTTGGAACCATAGGAATACTACAAAACCCACTATATGCAGCTATAGCATGTGTAGTGACTATGCAAAACACAGTAAAAGGTTCATTAAAAGCAGGTACAAATAGAATAAAAGGAACTGTAGTGGGGGCTATAATTGGATACTTATTTGCATTGATACATCCTGGAGATCCTATATTAACTGGTGTAGGTATAATAGCTTTAATATATATATGTAATATGCTTAATATAAAAAAATCCGTATCTATAGCATCTGTAGTATTTTGTTCTATATTACTAGGTGTTGGTGAACAAAACGTATTATTGTATTCAATAAATAGAACTGTAGATACGGCAGCAGGGATAATAATAGCTTTAGTTGTAAACTACTTTATTATTAGACCGGATTATTTAAAAGATGTGTTAAGTGAATTAAAGACAATAGAAAAAAAATCTATGGAATTAATAAAAGAAAAAATAATATATGATAATGATATTGATATAGATAGTTTTAATGAAGAAATAATAAAATTAGAATTAACATATCAACGATTTACAGATGAACTTGAATATAGAAATGATGATATAGAAATAGAAAACCTTAGAAAAACAATAGATGTGTGTAGAGAAATATACTTTCACTTACAATCTATAACTTTATTAAATGAAAAATGTTATTTAAGTAACAAGAATTATACCGAATTAAAAAAGCTATATAAAAAATTTGATTTAAAAAGAGATATTGGCGATGAAGAAAGCCCTGTATTTAATTATCACCTAGGTATGTTAATTAAGGAAATAGGTATAATACACAATTCAAATGAAATAATGGAATAAAGTAGAAATTTTAGAGAACAATAAATAGATATAAACCTTATGAAAGGAACATGAATATGCGCATAAGATTAGGGTACGTAGCTATTGCTTTAAAACTACCTAAAGTTACATCATCAAGTACAGTTACTTATTCCAGATATTCAAAAATGATATCTGAAGAGGAAAAATTAAGAAAATTAAAAGAAGTAACTTTGTCTAACTTAAATGATTTACAAAGAATATTAGAGTACAATATAGAAAACAATATACACTTTTATAGAATAACGTCTAATTTGATACCTCTTGCAACTCATCCTGATGTAAATTGGGATTATAGAAAGTATTTTAAAAAAGACCTTGAGTATATAGGAAAAATAATAAGAAAAAGTAATCTAAGAGTGGATACTCATCCTGACCAATTTAATGTTATAAATAGCGTAAATGAAAAAGTAGTACAGGACACTATAAGAAATTTATCTTTTCATATAAACTTGTTTGAAGATATAAACTATCCAGAAGGAAAAATGGTTATACATATAGGCGGAGGTCAAGGTGGCAAAGAAGAATCTATAAATAGATTTATACATAATTTTAATAACTTTCCAAAAATCATAACTGAAAAATTAATTCTTGAAAATGATGATAAATTATTTACTGCAAAAGAAGTTATGTACATATGTGAAAAATTAAATTGTCCTATGGTATTAGATGTTCACCATCATGTATGTAATAGTAATGATGATGAACTAGAAGACTTAATCGAAGCTATATTCAATACTTGGAAAAATGACATACTACCTCCTAAAATACATTTCTCTAGTCCAAAAGATGGAGAAAAAGATAAAAGACATTCAGATTATATTAATCCTCATGATTTTATAAACTTTATTGAAAAAACGAAAAAACTAAATAGAGATTATGATGTGATGATAGAAGCTAAGCAAAAAGACTTAGCATTATATAGATTAGTAGAAGATATAAAGGAATTAAAAAAAGAATGGAATTGGATCGATGACTCAACACTAGAAATTTAACCAATGAAATAAGGTACACAGGAGGAATTTATATGTCTCAAATAATAGATAATAAACTAGAAAAATATAAAATGAAAATATTTAACCATATTGTTAAGCTAATTTGGGAAGATAATATAGAAGAAATAGATAAATTGCCAGACAAGATATTAGGGGAAGATGTAAAAAATGAAAATGAGCGAGCTATACTAAAAAACTTTATAAGAGTAGTTATGGGTTTAGATCCTATAAACAACTTATATAAAGACGAAAGTTTAAAGGAAATAGTAAATAAGGCTAGAGGGTTAAATGAAATATCAGACCCTATAATAACTGTTATAACTGACGCTTGTAAAAACTGTTCAGAATTAGCTATAAGTGAAGATGGAATTGAACAGTGTAATGTAAGAGATAAACATATGCAATGTAATGAAAATAATAATTGCAGTGGTTGTGGAGACTGTATGAATAATTGTAATTTAGGTGCTATATCAGATAAGGTAGAGTTTGTTCCTATTATAAATATGTTAAAAGATCAAACAGTCCCTGTTTATGCTATAGTAGCACCAGCATACGTAGGTCAATTTGGCCATGATGCTAGTCCAGGAAAGATAAGAGCAGCATTAAAACATATGGGATTTACTGATATGATAGAAGTAGCACTAGCTGCAGATATACTGTCTGCTAAGGAATCCTATGAATATTACCACCATATGAAAACTAATGAAGGAAAATATTTTATAACTAGTTGTTGTTGCCCAGTATGGGTAAGTATGATACAAAAGAATTATACGCAAATAGTAGAAAATGTATCACCTTCAGTATCACCTATGATAGCATGTGGAAGAGCTATAAAAGTAATAAATCCTACTGCTAAGGTTGTATTTATAGGACCTTGCACAGCTAAAAAGAAAGAAATTACCTTAGATGATATAAAAGGAGCAGTAGATTTTGTTTTGACATTTAAAGAAATAGAAGAGATATTCAATGCATTAGAAATAGATGTAAAGAATATGAAAGAAGATAATAGAGTAGAAGCTTCCTTTGCTGGAAGAACTTATGCAAGGGTAGGGGGAGTAAGTAAAGCAATAGAAATTTCAGTAAAAACACTGGGTAATGACATACCATTTGAGGCTATAGCATTTAATGGCACAAAAGAATGTAAAGAGGGATTGGAAAAACTAATAAATGGAGAAGTTAACGCTACATTTATAGAAGGCATGGGATGTATAGGTGGCTGCGTAGGTGGACCTAGAAGGAATTTAAGTGTAGAAGAGGGTACTAGAAATGTAGACAAGTACTCTAATGAAACTTCCATGAAAACTCCATTTGATAATATAAATGTACTTCAATTTTTAACATCATTGGGCATAAAGAAAATAGAATTCTTAGATTCGTATAATCAGAAAGAAAATGTATCTGATATATTTAGAAGAAAATTCATATAACTAAATAAAAAAATATAGAAGGCTAGATACTAAGTTATCTAGCTTTTTATATTTTAATAAGGCTACTTACAAAACTGTAACTTGTCGATTGTTGGGGGAAATGGTAAGCTAATACTGTCGTATTATT
The DNA here is from genome assembly GCF_059569055.1 of Sporacetigenium mesophilum DSM 16796. Taxonomy (NCBI): domain Bacteria; kingdom Bacillati; phylum Bacillota; class Clostridia; order Peptostreptococcales; family Tepidibacteraceae; genus Sporacetigenium; species Sporacetigenium mesophilum. The sequence goes on from NZ_JCANUR010000002.1 coordinate 133,523, forward strand.
TATGAAATATATTTAGGGGGAGCAGTAGTATGGGAAAAAACATCAAAATAATAGGAAGTTTTCTTTTAACTTTTGTTGTATTATTCTATATAGCAAAAAACTATTCTTTATCATACGATAATTATAATATAAATGATGAGCAATTAGCTAACAATACATTAACAAGACTAATAAAGGAATCTAGTGAGATTGATGAAAGAGGTCCAAAACCTAGACCTGAAAAGATAGCATATATTACAATTGATGATGGACCTTCAAAATATACTGATGAAATTATAAAAATACTAGAAAAACACAATGTAAAAGCAACATTTTTCATGATAGATGGGAATATGAAAAGCTATCCAGAACAAGTAAAAAACATAGTAAATAGTGGACATACTCCAGCATTTCATAGTGTTACCCATAATATACATAAAATTTATAAAAGTTCGAAACACACTGTAGAAGAGTTTGATACATGTAAGGAAACCCTATACAACATAACAGGGGTTAAGAGCAATATTATGAGGCTACCTTATGGAAGTAAACCATATATGCCAAATGATTCATATAAGGCTCTTGTAGAATTAGAATATAAAATTTGGGATTGGAATTTAGACACTGAAGATTGGAAAGCTAGTTCAGAGGATATAATAAATAACGTAAAAAATCATTTAAATGGAAAAGATGATGTAGTTTTATTAATGCATGAAAAAGATCAAACAGTACAATCATTAGATCAAATGATAACATATCTGAAATCTAAAGGATATGTACTTATGAAAATAAACGAAAAAGATATTCCTCAAAATTATTGGCTAAATAGTTTTAAAAATAATTAATATTGACAATAATAATCAGGATATATATAATCTATATAAATAAAAATATTTAAAAGCTATGAAAAAGAGGAGTATGTAAATACAACTTACAGAGATGAAAATCCTAGGGTGGAAGATTTTCTAAGTAATGATTTACAGAAGGTAGCTTTGGAGCTTCTAAGTTGAAATAATAGTAGGCTTAGACGGCGGGAGTCGTTAAATCTATTCAAGAGCCAGTTTTGCTGGAAATAAGGTGGTACCGCGAGCTTTTCGTCCTTAATGATGCGAAAGGCTCTTTTTTATTGGAAAAAATCTATTTAAAAGGAGAATTACTATGGAGAAAACGAACTTACCGAAAACCTATGATCCTAAAGATTTTGAAAAAAGATTATATAATGAATGGTTGGAAAAAGATTTATTTAAGGCAAATGTAAATAAAGATAAGAAGCCTTTTACTATAATGCTTCCTCCACCAAATATAACAGGTCAATTACATATGGGTCATGCTCTGGACCATACTTTACAAGATGTTCTTATAAGATGGAAACGTATGGAAGGTTATGAGACTTTATGGCAACCTGGAACGGACCATGCAAGTATAGCTACAGAAGTTAAAGTAGTTGAAAGAATAAGAGAACAAGAGGGAAAGTCTAAGTATGAATTAGGAAGAGAAGAATTTCTAAATAGAGCTTGGGACTGGAGAAATGAATTTGGTAGAAAAATAGTAGACCAAATGAAACAATTAGGGGACTCTTGTGACTGGTCAAAAGAAAGATTTACTATGGACGAAGGATGTAATGAGGCCGTTACTGAATTCTTTGTGAAGTTATATAAAGAGGGACATATATATAGAGGTAATAGAATAATAAACTGGTGTCCAGACTGTAAAACAACTTTATCAGATGCAGAGGTTGAACATGAGGAACACGAAGGTAACTTTTATCATGTAAAATATCCTATACAAGATAGCGATAAATATATAGAAGTAGCAACAACAAGACCTGAGACAATGTTAGGTGACGTTGCAATAGCAGTTAATCCAAATGATGAAAGATATAAAGATTTAATTGGTAAAAATGCTATACTACCATTGGTTGGAAGAGAATTAGAAATAGTTGCAGATGACTATGTTGATATGGAGTTTGGGACTGGCGCAGTAAAAATAACTCCTGCACATGACCCTAATGACTTTGAAATAGCTCAAAGACATTTTTTACCAAGAATAAACGTTATGAATGAAGATGGAACAATGAACGAAAAGTCTGGTAAGTACAAAGGTATGGATAGATATGATTGTAGAAAGCAATTAGTAGAAGATTTAAAAGAACAAGGGTACTTATTAAATATAAAAGATCATAATCACAATGTTGGAGAATGTTATAGATGTCATACAGTAATAGAACCTAGATTATCAAAACAATGGTTTGTAAAAATGGATGAGTTAGCAAAGCCAGCAATAGAAGTAGCTAAGTCGGGTGAACTTAAGTTTGTACCTGAAAGATTTGAAAAGACATACCTACATTGGTTAGAAAATATAAGAGACTGGTGTATATCTAGACAATTATGGTGGGGCCATCAAATACCAGCATATTATTGCCAAGACTGTGAAGAAATAGTTGTATCTAGAGAAAGACCAGATAAATGTCCTAAGTGTAATAGCAATTCATTTAAACAAGATGAAGATGTACTAGATACTTGGTTTAGTTCTGCATTATGGCCGTTTTCAACTTTAGGTTGGCCAAATAAAACTCCTGAACTTGAATATTTCTATCCAACTAATGTATTAGTTACTGGATACGATATAATATTCTTCTGGGTAGTTAGAATGGTATTTGCTGGAACGTTCTGTATGGATGAAATGCCATTTGAACATGTTTTAATACATGGTTTAGTTAGAGATTCTCAAGGAAGAAAGATGAGTAAGTCGTTAGGAAATGGTATAGACCCATTAGAAATAATAGAAGCTTATGGAGCTGATGCGTTAAGATTCACATTAGCTACAGGGAACTCTCCAGGAAATGACATGAGATTCCACATGGAAAGAGTTGAGTCAGCTAGAAACTTTGCAAATAAACTTTGGAATGCATCTAGATTTGTATTTATGAACATAGATGAAGAACTAATAAAAAATGTAGATAGAGAAAGTGTATCTAATAACTTAACTTTAGCTGATAAGTGGATAATATCAAGAGCTAATAATGTTGTAAAAGAAGCAACTGAAAATATGGAAAAATTCGAGCTTGGTATGGCACTTCAAAAGGTATATGATTTTACTTGGTCTGAATACTGTGACTGGTATATAGAAATGGTAAAACCTAGACTATATTCAGATGATGTAGAAGCTAAAACGACTGCATTATATACATTAACTTATGTACTTGAAAAAATATTGAAATTACTTCATCCGTATATGCCTTTTATAACTGAAGAAATATACAATCATCTTCCAACTGTAGATGGAAGCATAGTTATATCTTCTTGGCCAGAATACATAGAGTCTGATAATATGATAAAAGAAGAGTCTATGATGGAATTATTAATGGAAGGTATAAGAAATATAAGAAATATAAGAGCAGAAATGAATGTTCCACCTTCTAAGAAGGCAAAAGTTATAATAGTTCCAACACCTGAAAAATTAGAAACTATAGAACAAGGTAGAGACTATTTTGTAACATTGGCTTCTGCTTCAAATGTTGAAATAGCAAGTGATGACTCTAACATACCTTCAGATGCAGTAAGTACTGTTATAGAAGGAGTTAATATATATATACCACTTGATGAATTAGTTGATTTTGCAAAAGAAATAGAAAGATTAGAAAAGGAAAGAGTTAAGCTAGAAGGAGAATTAAAAAGAGTTAGCGGAAAGCTTTCTAACCAAGGATTCTTAGCTAAGGCTCCAGATAAATTAATAGAAGAAGAAAAAGCTAAAGAAGAAAAGTACAAGGAAATGATGAATTCTGTGATTGAGAGATTAGATAACTTAAAATCTAAGCTAAAATAGTATATAATTAAAGTGAATATATGGCATAGCTGTATATTCACTTTTTAAAATGGGGGAGAGGTTTTTTTATGATGACTTACGAAGATGCACTAAGGTATATAGAGGAAACACATAAATTTGGAATAAGATTAGGTCTTGAAAATATATCAAAGCTTTTGGAGATGTTGGGAAATCCTCAAGATAATTTAAATATAATACACGTTGCTGGAACTAACGGGAAAGGTTCAACTTGTTCTTTCATAACAAAAATATTACAAACTGCTGGATATAATGTAGGCTTATATACGTCTCCTTATCTTGAAACATTTACAGAAAGAATAAGGGTAAATGGATATAATATCCCTGAAGAAGAAGTAGCATCTATAGTTACTTTAATAAAAACTAAAATAGATGAAATGGTAAGTGAAGGATACAGTTATCCTACTGAATTTGAAATAGTTACAGCTATGGCCTTTTATTACTATTACAAACAAAAAGTAGATTATGTTGTTTTGGAAGTTGGAATGGGTGGAAGATATGATGCTACTAATATTATAAATAAGTCTTTAGTAAGCGTTATTACTCCTGTTAGTTTAGACCATATAGATGCACTTGGAGATACAATAGGAAAAATAGCTTATGAAAAAGCTGGAATAATAAAGGAAAATGGTTTAGTAGTTATACATCCACAGGAAGAAGAAGCTCAAAGTGTTATACTTGAAGTTTGCAAAGAAAAAAATGCAGAGTATATAATGGCGAACACTGGAAGTGTAGAAATTGCAAAATCTACAATTGAATCTCAAATATTTACTTGTAAAGTATTAGAAAAAGAATATAATAATCTTGAAATATGCTTAATAGGAGAACATCAAATAAATAACTCTGTAGTTGCGCTAAATGTAATAGAAGTATTAAAAGATAGATATAATTTAAAAATATCTGATGATGATGTACTTAAGGGATTGAATGAAACTAGATGGCCTGGAAGGATAGAAAAATTACAGGATAATCCTGTATTTATAATAGATGGTGCTCACAATGAGGATGGTGCTAACTCTTTAGCAAAATCTATAGATAAACATTTTAAAGATAAAGATATAACATTAATAATTGGTATGTTAAAGGATAAGGATGTAGATTCTGTACTGCAAATACTTATACCTAGATGTAGTAAGGCTATAACTACTACACCAGATAATCCAAGAGCTCTAAGTCCTGAAGAATTAAAAGAAAAAATACAAAAATACAATAAACAAGTTATAGCGTTAGATAGTATAGAAAAAGCTGTAGATTATGCATTAAAAAATTCACATAAAGATGAAGTTATAATAAGTGCAGGATCTTTATATATGATAGGCACAATTAGAAGTATTATAAAGAATAAATAATAAGTAGGGCGGATATTATCCGCTCTATTTAATTGCAAAAAAAATTAATAAAAAGAGAATTAAACAAGCTCAATATCTAATATATTAGTATAGTACATATAGTTTAACATATTGAGAGGGGAGGATGGAAAGTTGAGAATATTTGTTTCTAATTATGCGTCTAAGAGTATAAGTGTAATTAATTATGAAAAACTAGAAGTTGAGAAAGAAGTATTCTTAGATGAAAGTATTTATCCGCACCATTTCTGCATTAATCCTAATGATAAACTATTTTATATTCCAAGCTCATTTAATGGAATTTTATACATATTAGATATAAATAAATCTAAAATAGTAGATAGTGTATCGATAGGAGGAAATTTAAGTCAGATAGCCTTATGTAATAATGAGATATTTATATCTAATGAGGATTCTAATAGTATCTATATAGTAGATAAAGATAATCTACTTCCTGTAGGAGTAATTTGTGTTGACAATATGCCTCATGGTTTTGCATTTGATAAAAGTACAAATAGGTTATTTGTGCCTTGTAATAAATCTATATTATCAATAGATGTAGTAAATAAAGCTGTAGATAAAAAAGTTGAGTTTAACTTTAAACCATGGCATATAAAAATAGACGAATTAAATGATTTAATATATGCATCTACATTAGACGGGAAAATAGTAGTATTAGATAAAAAAGATTTGAATTTGAAAAAAATAATAGATAAGTTTAGATTTCCTGTGGAGATATGTTTAAACAATAATAAAAATGAAATTTATGTTACAGATTTATTAGACAAAAATATAAAAGTAATAGATTGTGACACATATAATATAAAATATGAGATGGGTATAAGTGGAAATCCACAAGGACTTGAAATATCTAAAGACAAAAAATATATATTTGTATCTGATACACTAGAAAATGATATAAAGGTATTTGAAACTGAAAATTATAATTTTGTAAAAAGTATTAAAGTGGGAAAAGAGCCTACAACAATAATATGTATGTAAGCTCTTACTCTGCACTAATTAAAAGTTGTATTATATCGGAATATAAGTGTGAAGCATTGTTCTTCCAGTTATCGCATATAAGCTTAGCTTGTTTATTAGAAGAAACATTTAAGTTTAAGTCTATAAGATTTGTTTGATTTTCAATAACTTTTAGACTTACTATGAATTCGTTATCACTTACTTTAATAAAATCTGATTTAACTTGAGTATCATTTAGAATTTGATCTTTATTTTTTACTGTATATACATCTATTTTATCTTTTATATCTTGAGGTATTCTTCCTAAGAAATATTCTAAAGCTTGAATACCTTTATTTGTTAGGCAATAAAATTCTTTATTAGACTCACTAAAAATTTGAACAAAATTGGATTCTATAAGTTGGGATAAAAATTCTTGAAGAGAAAAGTAATTCATAAGTTCTGTTTCCATAATAAATTGCGTTATTTGAGAATTAGTTAAATCCATTTTAACCTTATCTAATATATATAAAATTAAAAGCTTATTGGAAGCTAATTCTTCAGATGAATTTTCAAACATACTATCATCCTCTCTAAATTGTATCTATGTATATATTAAACTATAATCTATAAAATTGAAAGTGGGTTTTTATGTATTTTTATGCACATAAAAAGGCTACCCTGAGGGCAGCCTTTCTTTTTGCGATAATCCATAGGTGTCTATTTACTATTTTCCAGACATTTGTCTTTCGGCCATTTCAACTAACTTTTTAGTCATATATCCACCTACATAACCGTTTTGTCTAGCTGTTAAGTTACCTTTGTCTACTTGTTCATAATTAGATAAACCTAATTCATTAGCTATTTCTAACTTCATTTGATTTAATGCAGCTTTAGCTTCTGGAACAACTTTTTGGTTTCTGTTTGCCATAGTAAACGCCTCCTTGTGGATGTCTTTTTTTTATTAACAACACCTTTTGATGTTGTTAATATTAATATAACCTCATTGTAAGTATCTATACGTAAAAATTCTAGGAAATTTTAGGAAGATTATAAAAAATTATTTCTATTATTGTCAATAAACATATATAATATAATTTATGTTTACCTTTGACTATAAAAGGAGAAGTGATATTATGAATAAAAGCGTAGAATTAAAAGAATATATATTAAATCTAGGAGTTTCTAAAGTTGGATTTGCAAATGTATCAGGTCATTTACCAGATCAACTATCGCATTTAGATAGCGGTATAAGTATAGCTATTAGATTGTCCGATGAGACTATCAGTCATATAAAAAATGAGCCAACTCATACTTATTATCATCATTACAGAACAGTTAATACTTTTATAGATCAAATAACTTTGCAAATAACTATGAAAATTCAACAAATGGGATATTTAGCTATAGCTATCCCTTCATCTCAATCTATAAATGATAACAAAGAAGAAAGAGAATATAAAGCTCTTTTGTCTCATAAAATGGTAGCTACATTATCTGGTCTAGGATATGTAGGAAAAAGCGCATTACTTGTAACTGAAGAATTTGGACCTAGAATTAGGCTAGGAACAATATTAACTAATATGCCATTAGATTATGATAACCCTATTTCTGAATCCAAATGTGGAGAATGTAATATATGTACAAGATTATGTCCAGCATTTGCGATAAAAGGTGTTAACTGGGACACAACTAAAACTAGAGAAGATTTGTATGATCCTAGAGCATGTTCTTCTCATATGAACAATCATTATTACCATATAGGAAGAGGATCTGTTTGTGGTATATGTATAAAAAACTGTCCTAAAGGAAAAAATGTATTAAAAAGGTAATGTAAGGCTTCCTATAAAAGGAAGCCTTACATATGTTATTTGACTTTTCTAGTAAATTTTAATTTTTTATCTTTTCTTACACCTTCATGTATATTATGAGCTTCTCTCCAATAACTTCTTGTATCAAGTTTTATAGTAACTCTTCCAGTTTCAGTTCGCTTTCCATTTACGTTGTCATAACTACTTCTTATAATTGACATATAAATCACCTCCTAATAATAATCTGCCCATTTAATAAATTTAATTTTGTAGTAATTTTTTGAAAAAATTAAAAATAGATTTTTAGTAAGAATTTATTTCTGCAATGGACTATGGGTAGGGGGTTAAATATGAAATTTTTTATGTATAAAACCAAAGGAATAATTTTGAGTCTATTACTACTGTGTATATCATTAATAACACTAGGTCTTTGTTTTTATGGAGTAAAAAGCATAATAAGCAAAGCTATACTATAGATGATTATGAAACCCCAACAATTATTAAACAATATAAATAAAAAGTGCCGATAATTTAATTATCGGCACTTTTTTATTGTGCAATTAATTGTGTTATAATTTTACTTAATACAAACCATTTAAGAAAGAAGGTTGATTAATTATGTTATTTCTAACTAATGAAAAAATAGTTAAAGATATAATGTCTACACGATATATAACAATAAATAAAAATGAGTATATAGAAGGTGCAATAGAAAAGATGCTTACAAATAATTTAAGAGAAATATTTGTAGTAAATGAATATAACAAGATAATAGGATTATTGTCAATGACAGATATATCTAAATATAAGAAGGATGAAAAAAAAGATAAAACTTTAATTAAAGATATTATGATAAATAAAGTAATATCTATAGATAAACTTGCTAATTTAATGGAATGTAGAAATATAATGATGGAACATCAAATAGGTATTCTTCCTATATTAGAAAATGGTGAAATAATAGGCGTTATAAGGCAAGATCATATAAGAGACTATTTTTATATGGGATTAGAGCGAACTAGTAAAGCACTTAACAATATAATAAAAAGTATGAAAGAAGGAGTTTGTGTTATTGACAGCGATGGGGTAGTTGTATTTTGGGATGAGGTAATGGAAAATATGTACGGTATAAAATCGTCCGAAATAGTCGGCAAGTCTATGTATGAATTTTTTGGCAATGCTATATCTCTTAAAGCTCTGAAAACTAAAGAACCTGTTAGTGATGTATTTCAATCTCCAAGAAAAGATATAGATAGTTTAGTTTGTGCAAGCCCTATATTTATAGATGGTGAGTTCTTAGGGGCTGTTTGTACGGAGTTAGATGTTACTGAGGTTACAAAATTAACAAATGAATTAGAAAAAGCTAATAATACGTTACAGTTTCTAGAAAATGAAATGAAAAAAATATCAAATAATAGCTTTAGTAATATATTAGGTAAAAGTCAAAGCTTAAAAAAGTCTATAGAAATAGCTCAACAAATATCAAAAACTACTAGCAGTATATTTATATATGGTGAAAGTGGAACAGGAAAAGAAGTTTTTGCACGTGCTATACATGACTATAGTGAGAGAAAGGGCTTATTTATAGCTGTAAACTGCAGTGCAATTCCAAATGAACTATTCGAAAGTGAATTTTTTGGATATGAAGCTGGTTCTTTTACTGGAGCTAATAAAAAAGGGAAAATGGGTATATTTGAACTTGCAAGTGAAGGAACTGTGTTTTTAGATGAAGTAGCAGATTTGCCTCTACACATGCAAGCTAAATTATTGAGAGTTCTTCAAGAAAAAGAAGTAAGAAGAATCGGTGGAGAAAAAACTATACCTATAAATGTAAGAATAATATCGGCTACAAATAAAAATCTTGAGGAACTAGTACATAATGAACAATTTAGAGAAGATTTATATTACAGATTAAATGTTGTAGAAATAGATTTACCTCCTTTAAGAGAAAGAAAAGGAGATATAGGAATATTAATTCATAACTTTTTAAAAGAAATATGCAACCAAAATAATAAACCAATGTTAAAAATTGATAATAAAGTTGTAGATATATTGGAAAACTATAAATGGAAGGGAAATATAAGAGAGCTTAGAAACACGATAGAACATCTAGTTGTATTATGTACCAAAGACACTATAACAAAAGAGCTTATACCAAGTTATATACTAAAAAATATAGAAGATGTAAGTTCTGATAAAGAATATCCACTGGATTTAAACAAGGCAATAGAACAATTGGAAACCGATAGAATAAAGAAAGCTTTAGAAATTGCACAAGGCAATAAAGCTAAAGCATCTAAAATCTTAAATATTCCTAGAAGTACATTGTATTACAAAATGGAGCTATATAAAATTATATGACAGATAACTGACATCTGTCTAAAAATCGACGCAATAAATTTTTAACAAAATTTAGAAATGGACAATTGAGAATTACACAATTCGACATAAAAATAACAAATTCCATACTGTATACAAGAGAAAAGGTGTCAGTAATCTGACAAAATAATAAAAATACCAAAAATTAAAATTAAAATTTATAGTTTAAAATCTTAAAAATAGACACACTCTATAGAAGTAATGCCAACTATTCAAAAAAACTTTTATAAAAAAATAACAAAAAAACTAAAGTTGGCATGAGAGTTGCTAATATATATAGTGTAAACCAAAGTGATAGGAGGTGAACTGAGTGAAAGTATCAATACAATTAAAACAACATGTTGGCGCACCTTGTACTCCTATAGTTAATGAAGGCGATAGTGTTAAAAAAGGTCAACTTATAGCACAACCTCAGGGCTTAGGAGCAAATATACATGCAAGTGTATATGGGAAAGTAGTAAATATAGATGAAAGTGCAATAACTATAGAAGCTGATAAAAATCAACCAGAAGAATATATAAAGATAAAAGAAACAGAAAATTATCTAGAAGCAATAAAAGAAGCTGGTATCGTAGGTGCTGGTGGAGCTGGATTTCCAACACATGTCAAACTAAGTGTAGATTTAAAAGGTGGATGCATAATAGCAAATGCTGCTGAATGTGAACCTGTTTTAAATCACAATGTAGTAGTAATGGAAGAAAACCCTGAAATAGTAGTAAGGGGATTAAAATATATGATGGAAATAACCAATGCTTCTAAAGCTTATATAGCTATAAAGCCTAAGTATAAAAAAGCAATAATAGCATTAGGAAAAGCTTCTAAAAATGAAAGTAACATAGAAATAAAATACTTGTCAGATATGTATCCTGCTGGAGATGAAAGAGTTATCATAAGAGAATTGTTAGGAATAACATTACAACCAGGGCAACTCCCTCTAGAAGCAAACTCTGTTGTATCTAACGTTGAAACTATAAAAAATATAGTTGAAGCTATAGAAGATAGAAAACCTGTTATAACAAAAGATATAACAATAGGTGGAAGAGTTAAGGGTGCAGAAAACAATGGTAAAGTATTTAAAAATGTACCAATAGGCATGTCTATCAAACACTATATAGATGAATGTGGTGGTTATGTTGAGCCACATGGAGAGATAGTTTTAGGTGGACCTTTTACTGGAAGACATGGTGAAGAAGAAAGCCCTATAACTAAAACTCTAGGTGGAATACTTGTAGCTATGCCGTTCCCAAATGAAATAAGAAAAATAGGAATTATTGCATGTGAATGTGGAGCTCAAGAAGAAAGATTAAGAGAAATAGCACATTCAATGGGTGCAGAAGTAGTATCGGAAACAAAATGTAAGAGAATGGTAGAAGTAAATGGGAGATATAGATGCGATCAGCCGGGGATATGTCCTGGTCAAGCTGAAAAATGTCTCAAGTTAAAAAGTGAGGGAGCTCAGGCAGTAATTATGGGTGGTTGTGAGGACTGAACTAACACAGTCATGAATGTGGCCCCTAGGTTAGGGATGCCTGTATATCACAGCACAGACCATGTGTTAAGAGCTGCCGGACATAAATTATATAGAAGAAAAAAATAGCACAAGGAGGTAAATCATATGTCAATAACTGCAGAAACAGCTAAGGCTCACGCTCAAGATCCAGCCGTGTCTTGCTGTAGATTTGAAGCTGGAATAACATTAGATGCATCTAATCTAGAAGATCCAGCTATATTCCCAGATTTAGAGGATTCTGGTTTATTACAAATACCTGATAATGGATTAAAGATAGGTCAAGTTTTAGGTGCTAAGTTAGTGAAAACTATAGACGCTCTAACTCCATTTACTGCTGAATATTTAGATGCAGTACAAGGAACTGAAGAAGTTAAAGAAGAAGCAAAAGTAGATAATGGTGATATGGTAGAAATGGTAAATACAGTTGCTCCTGTAGCACCAGTTGCACCAATGGCATCATTTGGAGGTCAAACTATAAAGATACATATAGGTGAAGGAAGAGATATAAACTTAGAAATACCTTTATCTATAGCTCCAGCTATGGGAATAGCAACTCCACAAGTAGGTGCACCTATAGCGACTCCAGCACAAGTTTCAAATGAAGTTAAAGTAGAAAATGAAATAGCTAAGCCAATAAGAAACTTAGTTAAAAAACATTTCAAAATAGAAAAAGTAGAATTTGGCCCACAAACAAAGATAGAAGGAACTACTTTATATGTAAGAAATCCTGAAGAAATATGCAAAGAAGCTGTTGACTCAGAAGAGTTAGTAGTAAGTATGAAAGTTGAAATAATAACTCCAGATAAATACAACACTTATAGTGAAACTATAATGGATGTTCAACCTATAGCTACTAAAGAAGTAGGTGAATTAGGAGAAGGAACAACAAGAGTAGTAGATGGCGTTATAATGATGGTAACAGGTACAGATGAAAATGGAGTTCAAATAGGAGAATTTGGTTCATCTGAAGGTGAATTAGATACAAATATAATGTGGGGAAGACCAGGTGCTCCTGATAAAGGCGATATATTCATAAAGACTGAAGTAATAATAAAAGCTGGTACTAACATGGAAAGACCAGGTCCATTAGCTGCTCACAAAGCTTCAGATTATATAACTCAAGAAATAAGAGAAGCTTTAAAACAAGCTGAAGAATCTTTAGTAGTAGATACTGAAGAAATAGTACAATACAGAAGACCAGGTAAAAAGAGAGTAGTAGTAGTAAAAGAAATAATGGGTCAAGGCGCAATGCATGACAACTTAATATTACCAGTTGAACCTGTAGGTACATTAGGAGCTAAACCAAACGTTGACTTAGGAAACGTTCCAGTTGTGTTATCTCCACTTGAAGTATTAGATGGTGGTATACATGCATTAACATGTATAGGACCTGCTTCTAAAGAAAACTCTAGACATTACTATAGAGAGCCATTAGTAATAGAAGCTATGAATGATCCTGAGATAGATTTAGTAGGAGTAATATTTGTTGGATCACCTCAAGTTAACTCTGAAAAATTCTATGTATCTAAGAGATTAGGTATGATGATAGAAGCTATGGGCGTTGATGGTGCTATAGTTACTACAGAAGGATTTGGTAATAACCATATAGATTTTGCTTCTCATATAGAGCAAATAGGAAAGAGACATATAGCTGTTGTTGGTATGAGTTTCTCTGCTGTTCAAGGTGCACTAGTTGTTGGTAATGAATTCATGAAGTATATGGTAGACAACAATAAGTCTAAGTACGGTATAGAAAACGAAGTATTATCAAATAACACATTATGTAAAGAAGATGCTATAAGAGCATTAGCTATGGTTAAATCTGTTATGGCTGGAGAAGAAGTTAAGCCTGCAGAAAGAAAATGGAATAGCAATGTTAAATTAAACAACGTAGAGTTAATAGAAAAAGCAACTGATTCAAAAATAGAATTAGTTGAAAATGAGCAAGTATTACCAATGAGTAAAAAGAGAAAAGAGATATACGAAAAAGACAATAAATAATAAGCTAATGGAAACCAGGTGATACTTTATGGATAGATTAAAATATATATCAACTGAAAGAATGTATGAAGGCGTTATAGTTGAAATCAACGATGGTGGAGTAACTATAGACCTTAAGGGTAGACTTGGACAATTCAAGATGCCTAAGAGAATGCTTATAACTGATTATGAATTAAAGCTTGGTCAAGAAGTTGGATTTGTAATGAGTTATCCTGAGGTTCTAGGACCTGAACCAAATAAGAAATACGCTGATATAATAGAAGAAAACAATAGACGTAAAGAACAAAATAATAAATAATACAGGAAGGAGATGTAATCATGAGTCTTACAACAATAAAAGGACTTCAATCAGAAATATTTGTTCCAATAACACCTCCGCCAGTATGGACTCCTGTGACTAAAGAATTGAAAGATATGAAAATAGCTTTAGCTACAGCTGCTGGTGTTCATTTAAAAAGCGACAAGAGATTTAACTTAGCAGGAGATTTCTCATATAGAGAAATACCAGGAGATGCTCCGGTATCTGAAATGATGGTATCTCATGGTGGGTATGATAATGGGGATGTTAACAAAGATATAAACTGTATGTTCCCTATAGATAGATTAAGAGAGTTAGCTCAAGCAGGATTTATAAAAGAAGTTGCTCCAATGCACTTTGGTTTCATGGGTGGTGGAGGAGACCAAGATAAGTTTACTAACGAAACTGGTCCAGAAATAGCTAGAAAATTAAAAGAAGAAGGCGTAGACGCTTGTGTCTTAACTGCTGGCTGAGGTACTTGCCATAGATCTGCCGTGATCGTGCAGAGAGCAATAGAGGAAGCTGGGATACCTACAATAATAGTAGCAGCTCTACCTCCAGTAGTAAGACAAAATGGTACTCCTAGAGCAGTTGCTCCATTAGTGCCAATGGGTGCAAATGCTGGTGAACCAAACAACATAGAAATGCAAACAAATATATTAAGAGATACATTAAAACAATTAATAGCAATACCGTCTGCTGGGAAAATAGTTCCATTACCATATGAGTATGTAGCAAACGTATAAAAAATAATAAACCCTTCTTTCGGTTAGAAAGAAGGGTTTTAAAAAAATAGGTGGTTATATGGAAGAGAAAATATTAAGAAGACTAGTTATAAAGTCCTTTCATATAGGTAAAGTAGAAATAGGAAATAAATTCTCAGTTGAAAAAGGAATGTTAACTATTGATAGTCAATTAACAAACGATATCGTGAAACACGAAGACCTTGTTGAAAATATTGAAGTTAATATAATAAAACCTGGAGATTACAATAGAGAAATAAACACAATAATGGATATAATTCCGATATCTACAAAGGTTTTAGGTGATTTAGGTGAAGGTATAACTCATACTTTAACTGGAGTTTATGTAATGTTAACAGGAGCTGATACAGAAGGAAAGCAAATGCATGAATTTGGATCATCAGAAGGAATATTAAGCGAACAAATGGTATTTGGAAGAGCTGGTACTCCATCTAAAAATGACTATATAATACATTTTGATGTAACCTTAAAAGGTGGTTTGCCATATGAAAGAAAATTACCTTTATCAGCGTTTAGAGCCTGTGATAATTTTATCCAGAACATAAGAGAATTATTAAAAGAAAAAGATGGAAGAGAAGCAACTGAATTTCATGAATTCCACGATAAAATAAGATCTAATTCTAAAAAGGTAGTTATAGTAAAGCAAATAGCAGGGCAAGGTGCTATGTATGACAATCAATTATTTTCAAGTGAACCTAGTGGACTTTCTGGAGGTATGTCAATAATAGATATAGGAAATGTCCCAATGATAATATCTCCTAATGAATATAGAGATGGCGCACTAAGAGCTATGACTTAAGGTGGTGATATAATGGGTATAGGACCATCGACAAAAGAAACTTCACTACATCATTTTAGAGATCCATTGCTTGATATAGTGAGTAATGATACTGATATAGATTTAATGGGAATAATAGTAGTAGGTACTCCTCAAGATAACAAAGAAAAGTATTTTGTAGGGCAAAGAACAGCAGCATGGCTAGAGGCTATGAGAGCTGATGGAGTTATAATATCTACAGATGGATGGGGTAACTCTCATGTAGACTATGCAAATACAATAGAAGAAATAGGAAAAAGAGGAATACCTGTAGTAGGACTTAGTTTTGTAGGAACTCAAGCCAAATTTGTTGTAACTAATAAATATATGGATACAATAGTAGATTTTAATAAATCTACTAAAGGCATAGAAACAGAAGTTGTTGGAGAAAACACTGTTGCAGAAATAGATGCAAGAAAAGCTTTAGCTTTTCTTAAACTAAAAATGAGAAATAAAAAATAAGGGGGTTGTTTAAATGTTTATTACAAATAGTATACACGCTGTAGACTCTCATACTATGGGAGAACCTACTAGAATAATTATAGGTGGAATACCTAATATACCAGGAAAAACAATGGCTGAAAAGAAACAACACTTAGAAAATAACTTAGATCATATAAGAACTGCTACTATGCTAGAACCAAGAGGACACAACGATATGTTTGGTTCTATAATAACTCAACCATGTAATGATGAAGCTGATTTCGGTATAATCTTCATGGATGGCGGAGGATACCTAAACATGTGTGGCCATGGTTCTATAGGTGCAGTTACAGTTGCTATAGAAACAGGAATGGTTAATGCTGTAGAGCCATATACAGATGTAGTTATGGATACTCCTGCTGGTATAGTTAGAGCTAAAGCTAAAGTTGAAAATGGAAAAGTAAGAGAAGTTTCAATAATAAACGTTCCTGCTTTTTTATATAAAAGAGATGTTCAAATAGAAATGCCTGAAATAGGAAAAGTTACTTTTGATATATCTTTTGGTGGAAGCTTCTTTGCAATAGTGCATGCAAGCCAATTTGGATTAAAAGTAGAGCCTAAAAATGCTCAAAAGTTAACTGAAATAGCATTAAAAATGAGAGATATAATAAATGAAACTATAGAAATAGAACATCCAACTTTAAGTCATATAAAAACAGTAGATTTAGTTGAAGTATATGATGATCCTACTCATCCAGAAGCTACTTACAAAAATGTAGTTATATTTGGTCAAGGTCAAGTTGATAGATCTCCTTGTGGAACTGGAACAAGTGCAAAACTTGCAACATTACACACTAAAGGTGAGTTAAAAGAAGGAGAATTATTTGTATACGAAAGTATATTAGGAACATTATTTAAAGGAAGAATAGTTGGAAAAGATAAAATAGCAGATTATGATGCTATAATACCTGAAATAACTGGAGCTGCCTTTATAACTGGATTTAATCACTTTGTTATAGATCCAGAAGATCCTGTAAAATATGGGTTTATATTAAAATAAGCCACTGTGCAACTAAATAATATAAAAAGTTTAGTTGCACTTTTAAAAAGTTTTAAAATTTCAGAAATTTCCTAAAAATAACATTGTAGTATTGTGTAAAAAAATGTATAATATTGATAATAAATAAACAAAATCCTAGTAATAAAATATTATGCAGAGGCATAATATTTGTTAAATAATAAACTATGATAATAGGGGGTAAAAATTATGATTACAGCTATTTTAGGTGTTTTAGGTATCTTAACAATTTGGTTCGCTTTTGTATTTATAAAGGATTATATGGCAAATAAAAACAACTTAGAAGACAATTCTTTTGGAAAAGCGCTAGGTATAGGTTTTGTAACTGACTTTTTCGATACATTAGGAATAGGGTCTTTTGCACCTACGACAGCACTTTTAAAATTTACAAAGCAAACTGCTGACAAATTTATACCAGGAACATTAAACGTTTCTCATACAGTACCGGTTGTAATGGAAGCATTTATATTTATAACAGTTATATCAGTTGAACCTGTAACTTTAATAAGTTTACTTGCAGCTGCAGTAGTTGGTGCATGGATAGGTGCAGGTATAATATCTAAATTACCAGAAAAGAAAATACAAGTAACTATGGGTGTGGCATTAGCTGCAACTGCAATAATAATGTTATTGAGCAAATTAGGTGTAATGCCTGGTGGTGGAACTGCAATAGGACTAACAGGAATGAAATTAGTTATAGGTGTAGTTGGTAACTTTATATTAGGTGCACTTATGACAGCAGGTATAGGATTATATGCTCCATGTATGGCTCTTATATACTTCTTAGGAATGTCTCCTGACGTTGCATTCCCAATAATGATGGGTTCATGTGCATTCTTAATGCCAGTTGCTGGAGTTAGATTTGTAAAGGAAGCATCTTATGATAGAAAAACTTCTATGGGAATAACTATAGGTGGTATCATAGGTGTTATAATAGCTGCTTATATAGTTAAATCTTTACCACTTAACATATTAACATGGTTAGTTATAGGCGTTATAGCTTATACTTCTGTAACAATGTTAAGATCAGCTGCTAAAAATAAAGAAGAAATAAGCCAATAATATAAAAAAAGCTCATTGAATTGTCAATGAGCTTTTTTATTATTTGTTCATTTTAAGAATAAATCTCGTCCCATAATAATATATTTATTATATAGAAACAAAACTAAAAAACATAAGAAATACTAATTATGGGGGGAGAAATAAGGATGATAACACTAAAAGAAGATACTAATGTTGTAAGTTTAAGAGGAGAACTAAACGGAGAATTACAATTTAGCCACGAAATATTCGGTGAGAAATTTTATACTACTCAAATAAAAATAGATAGATTAAGTGAGTCTTGTGATACATTACCTATAACTATATCAGAAAGATTAATAGGAGAAATAAATGTAGACGAAGCTAAGGTAGTTGAATTAACAGGCCAACTAAGATCTTATAATAAAAATATAGATGGAAGAAATAAACTTGTACTAACTATATTCGCTAGAGAGTTAGTATGTGCAGAAGAGGAATCTAAAGATCCAAATAATATATTTTTAGATGGATATATATGTAAAGATCCTATATATAGAAAAACTCCGTTAGGAAGAGAAATAACAGATTTATTAGTAGCAATAAACAGACCTTATAATAAATCAGATTACATACCATCTATAGTTTGGGGAAGAAATGCTAAGTTTGCTAAAAATTTAAAAATTGGAGATAGAATCCAAATGTGGGGAAGAGTACAAAGTAGAGAATATGAAAAAAAATTAGAAAATGGAGAAGTTGAAAAGAAAGTAGCTTATGAGGTTTCAATATCAAAGATAAAGAAACTATCTGAAAACAACGTTAAATAAGAATATATTAATTATAAAATTAAGTATGTTGAATATATGTATAGTTGATTTCATGACTATATATTAAAGAAAATGATTAAATAAGTATAAATTATTTTTAATAAATCTTAAAAATAAAAAATAAAAGACATATTTATATAGATAAAAAAATATTTAAATCAAAAAAGACTAGGATTAATCCTAGTCTTTTAATAATATATATATATACTAAAGATTTAAAATATATAAGGAGAAATTTATGAGCATACATTATGAATGGGTTTTGATTGTGGTGTTTTTAACAATATTAATGTCAATACAATATACATTAAATAAAATATATGTAGTATTAAAAGATATACGAAATACGCTATCCAAAACTAAGACTAGGGAATGATTTATATGGTAAATTTATCCAAGATAAGAGAAGATATTCAAAATATTGCTGAAGCTATATCGTCAGTTTTAGATATAGATGTTACTATAGTAGACAATAATCTCATTAGAGTAGCAGGAACAGGTGAATATTCACATCAGATAGGAAATAAAGTAGATAATTACTCGGCATTTAGGGAATCTTTAATAAAACAAAAAGAATTTATAATTGAGGACCCAAAAATTAATAAGTTATGCAATATGTGTTACAAAAAGCAAAACTGTAAGGAAGTTGCAGAGGTATGTTGTCCAATAATATGTGATGGTATATCCTATGGGGTAATAGGTCTTATTGCATTTACCGATGAGCAAGGAATCTACATAAAAAATAAGAGAAAAAATCTTATGGATTTTTTAAGAAAAATGGCAGATCTAATATCTAGTAAGGTAAAAGAACAAAATAAAAGCGAAGAGCTAATTATAGAAAAAAAGAAACTAGAGACTTTATTAAATAATATGGACAAGGCTGTAGTATCTACAGATATATATGGAAATATAGACAAATACAACGAAAAGTTTAAAAATATGTTTAAATTACAATTAAATATAAAGATTAAAAATATACTTGACTTATTGTTTTTCATAAAGATATCGGATATGGATATAAGCAATAAACATAAGAGTGATAGCTTTGTATATAAAATAAAAAATTATGAATTAAAGGGTGTTTATAATATAAATTCTATAATTGTGAATAATGAATTAAAGGGATATGTATTTGACTTTATAGATAAAAATGTAGCCATAGAAAACTTTAATCAAATAAATAGCGATTATAAAATAAGTTTTGATAATATAATTAGCTCTAGCAATTGTATGCAACAGGTCAAGAAAGAGGCACTAATAGCTTCTCATTCACTATCTACCGTTCTTATAACTGGTGAAAGTGGAACTGGTAAGGAATTGTTTGCGAGAGCAATTCACAATAGTAGCTCAAGAGCAGCTAAACCATTTATAGCAGTTAACTGCGCTGCTATACCGGATAATTTATTGGAAAGTGAATTGTTTGGGTACGAGGAAGGAGCATTTACAGGGGCCAAAAAAGGTGGTAAATTGGGGAAATTTGAAATTGCTAATAAGGGAACTATATTTCTAGATGAAATAGGAGATATGAGTTTGCATCTTCAAGCAAAGCTACTTAGAGTCTTGCAGGAAAGAGAAGTAAACAAGTTAGGTGCAAAAGATAATACACATATAGATGTTAGAATAATAGCTGCTACTAATAAGAATCTTGAAGATATGATTAAAAAAGGTCAATTTAGAGAAGATCTATATTATAGATTAAATGTAATACCTATAAATATACCAAGTTTAAGAGAAAGAAAAGAAGATATATCTTTGTTAATAGAAAATATGATAAGTAATTATTCAATTAAACTAAATAAAAAAGTATATGATATAGAAGATAAAGCGTTAGAAGTTATAATAAACTATTCTTGGCCGGGCAATATAAGAGAATTGCAAAATATTATAGAGTATAGTGTAAATATGTCTGTAGGTGAAATAATAAGATATGAAGATATTCCAAATAAAATTAAAAATAATATTAATAAAATAGAAATTAGAAATAATGAAGTTATAACTCCTATTTATGAATTAGAAAGAATAGAAATACTAAAAGCATTGCATAAATACAAGGATTATAAGAAAGATAAAGAAAGAGTAGCACAAGCTTTAGGTATATCTAAAGCAACTTTGTATAGAAAGTTAAAGGAATATAAAATAGTCTCAAAATGATACCTATGTCTCATTTTGAGACTATTTTTTTTATATTTGACACAAAAACACTATATTTTTATTCGCCAATGTGCTGAAGCCTTCGTATATCTAAAAGAAATTTATGGCATGGACTTTGCTATAAGGTATAATAGATAAAATTTTTAGGAGGTATTTAAAATGATAAAATCATATACAAAGAATTCGTTATATCTAATAGATTTATTAAAATCAGAGGTAAAGCCAGCTTTGGGATGTACTGAGCCTGTAGCTGTAGCTCTTGCTTGTTCTAAGGCTAGAGAGTTATTAAAAGAAGATATTGTAGCTTGTAATATATTACTTAGCCCTAATGTATATAAAAATGGAATGTGTGTCGGTATACCAGGAACAGATAAATTAGGACTTAAAGTAGCTGCATCTATGGGGCTTATAGGTGGAGACTCTGAATATGGTTTGAGAATATTAGAATCTTTAGATAAAGATCAAGTTAAAATATCAGAAGAATATATGAATAAAAATATAATAAAGATAAATCCATTAGATACTGAAGAAAAAATTTATATAGAAGTTGTGTTAAAAGGAAATAATAATACAGTTAAAACTATAATAAGAAATAAACACGATAAATTTGTATATATATCTAAGAATAATGAAATTTTATTAAATGAAGATTTTATTATTAAAGAAGTTTGTTTAACTACTGAAAAAGAAAACATATTAGAAAAAATGAGCATAAGAGAATTAATTCAAGAAATAGAAAATATGGAATTGGAAGATATAGAGTTTTTGCTAGATGGTATGAACATGAATGAAAAAATAGCAAACTATGGATTAGATAAAAAAATAGGTATAGGTGTAGGATATGGACTAAAAAAATCTATAGAAGATGGCTTATTAGGGGATGACCTTATAAATAGTGCTATGATGTTGACAGCTGCTGCATCAGATGCGAGAATGGCTGGAATCAAAATGCCTGTTATGAGTTCTAATGGAAGTGGCAATCATGGAATAACAGCTATAGTGCCAATAATAGCTTATAATAAAAAGTATCCTCAGACTAAAGAAAAAATAGCTAAATCGTTAGCTATAAGCCACTTAGTTACTGCTTATATAAAAAATTATACAGGTAGACTATCTGCTGTTTGCGGTTGCGGAGTCGCAGCATCAACAGGAGCAGCTGCAGCTATAACTTGGCTTATGGAAGGAGAATATAAGCAAATAGAAGGTTCAATAGAAAATATGATAGCAAATTTAAGTGGAATGATTTGTGACGGTGCTAAATCAGGGTGTGCACTTAAACTTGCATCAGCAGCATCGGCAGCTGTACAAAGCGCTATAATATCTAAATACAACTGTGTAGTTCCACCGATGAATGGAATAGTTGGAAATAGAGTTGAGGAGAGCATAATAAATTTAGGAAAAATAAGTTCTCAAGGTATGACTATAACTGATAAAGTAATTATAAATATTATGGATGATATGAATAAAATTATATAGTTATTATAAAATAGTACAATATATATTATGCAGTATGGAAATAATATATATTGTATTATTTATTTTCATTTAGTCTACATAAGGAAAACATATTGCAAAAAGTGATGTTTTTATATAAAATATGAGTTAATATAATTAAATTGACGGAGGTAACACCTATGGATATAGAAACAAGAAAATGGGAAGTTTTATGTTCTGAAGAAGATATAGCTAACAGACTAAAAGAGCTTGGAAAACAACTATCAGAAGAATATAGAAATAAAAACTTGATGGTTATATCTTTATTAAAGGGTAGTTTTATATTTACAGCTGACTTAGTAAGAAATATGGATATACCTGTTAAAATAGGATTCATGACTACATCTAGCTATGGTCATGGAGAGCAAACATCAGGACAAGTTAGTATGTTATCAGATATAACAGATGATATTCAAGGCTATGATGTATTAGTTGTAGATGATATAACAGACTCAGGATTAACTATGAAATTTGTTATGGATCACTTAAAAACTAAAAATCCATCAAGCGTAAAATGCTGTGTATTACTAGATAAACCAAGTAGAAGAAAGAATGAACTAGTTCCAGACTACTGTGGATTTACAATAGAAGATAAATTTGTAGTTGGATATGGGTTAAATTTTGGAGATTATTATAGAAACATACCATACGTTTTCGTTGTTACAGACGAAGAAAGATAAAATTCGCTTTGCTCATGTCGCCAACGACCTTGAGAGACAGGTCCGTTGCTCAAAATTATATGTTGTAAATAGAAAATGATGGCATTTAAAATGCCATCATTTTTTTGCTACTTATTTTCATCTGGATCTATAGATCTTAGTCCTTGCATTAATTTAGTTTTATCAGCCGTTTTTTCGTCTTTCATTTTTATTACTTTAGCAGGAGAACCTGCTACGACAGCACCAGAAGGAACATCTGTTGTTACTATAGACCCTGCTGCAACAACAGAACCTTCTCCAACTTTAACACCTTCTAATATAACGGCATTAGCTCCGATTAAAACGTTATCTTCTATTATAACTGGAGTAGCAGAAGGCGGCTCAAGGACACCTGCAACAACGGAACCTGCTCCAACATGAACATTTTTGCCTATTATCCCTCTAGCGCCTACTACAGCATTCATATCAATCATAGCGCCTTCGCCTATCTCAGCACCTATGTTTATTACAGCTCCCATCATAATAACTGCATTGTTTCCTATAGATACCATGTCTCTTATTATAGCTCCAGGCTCTATTCTAGCATGCTCATTTAAGTAGTTATATAAAGGAATTGCAGAATTTCTTCTGTCGTATTCAATATGAGTGTCAGTTATATTTGACTTATTTTCTTCTAATACTTTATTAATTTCTTCAAAATCTCCTATTAATATATAAGATTCATTTGAACCGAATATTTTTATATTATCTCTATTACTAAAGCTTAAGTTACCGTTTACATAAACAGTAACAGGTGTTTTTTTCTTTGCTTCTTTTATAAATTTTGCTATTTCGTATGAATCGTTTAAGTTTATCATTTGTTTAAAACCTCCTATGTTATTCGCTAATCATGTCATTCATATTATAGTAACCAGGTTGTTTAGTTACTATATATTTAGCTGCTTTTATTGCTCCTTGAGCAAATACTTCTTTAGACTGAGCTTTGTGGCTTATTTCTATTATCTCGTTATTTCCAGCAAATATAACATCATGATCTCCAACTATAGTGCCACCTCTAATTGCGTGTATTCCTAATTCATTTTCTTTTCTCTTAGCATCTCTGCCATATCTACCATAGTTATATTCTATTTGAGGTAAAACTTCTTTTATAGAATTTGCTATCATTAAAGCAGTTCCACTTGGGGCATCTACTTTCTTGTTGTGATGTTTTTCTATTATTTCTATATCAAATCCATCTAAAGCCTTAGCTGCATCTTTAACTAACTTTAACAATACATTAACTCCTAATGACATATTAGAAGAGTGGAATATTGCTATTTCTTTTGATGCCTCTTTTATTTTATCTAATTCTTCTTCATTATATCCAGTAGTAGCAATTACTAAGGTAGTTTTAGTTCTTGTAGCATATTCAAGGACTGAATCTAGCGAAGATGGATGAGAAAAGTCTATTATAACATCGCAGTTTTCTTCAACTTCTAACATGTCTTTATAAAACTTATAATCTACTTTTTCTGCACAGTACTTAGAAACACCACAAACTAGATCTAGGTTAGAATCTTCTTTGATGCAATTAGTTAAAACCTTTCCCATTTTTCCTAATGATCCATTAACTATAACTTTTAACATAGTATTTCCTCCTATGATAATCTAAATCCG
The DNA here is from genome assembly GCF_059569055.1 of Sporacetigenium mesophilum DSM 16796. Lineage (NCBI taxonomy): Bacteria > Bacillati > Bacillota > Clostridia > Peptostreptococcales > Tepidibacteraceae > Sporacetigenium > Sporacetigenium mesophilum. Next base: position 158,536 of record NZ_JCANUR010000002.1, read on the forward strand.
TAGTTTGATAATTCTTTCTTTAATATCTCTAAATTATTAGGAGCCATTTCAACAAGAGGAAGTCTTAATTCTCCCATTTCAAAGCCTAATAAATTCATAGCTGTTTTTACTGGAATAGGGTTAACTTCTATAAATAACGAATCTATTAAAGCTTTCATATCTAATTGTAGCTTTCTAGAACCTTCTAAATCACCTTTGAAGAACTTATCTACTAAATCGTGAGTATCTTTAGGACAGATGTTAGCTACAACAGATATAACACCACTGCCTCCAAGTGATAATAAAGGTAGTATCATATCGTCATTTCCTGAATATATAGCGAAGTCATTAGGAACCAATCTAGCTATTTCTGCTATTTGGGCAATATCTCCGCTAGCTTCTTTAACAGCTACTATATTTTTAATTTTGGATAATTCTACTAAAGTAGAAGGTTTTATATTTACTCCAGTTCTTCCAGGAACATTATAGACTATTATAGGTATATTTACGCTTTTAGCTATAGCATCAAAATGAGCTATAACACCAGGTTGAGTAGTTTTATTGTAGTATGGAGTTATAACTAATAATCCATCTGCTCCAAGTTTTTCTGCTTCTTGGCTTAGATGTATTGAATGAGCTGTGTTATTTGAACCTGTACCAGCTATAACTGGAATTCTTTTGTTAGTTTTATCTATAACAAATTTTATAGTAGCTAATTGCTCTTCATCACTCATAGTAGATGCTTCCCCAGTAGTTCCACATACTATTAGTGCATCTGTATTGTTTTCTATATGATATTCTACTATATCCCCTAGCTTATCAAAATTAATTTTACCATCCTTAAAAGGTGTAACTAAAGCAACTCCAGAACCTTTAAATAACATAAAAATCACCCTTTCACAAATATAATATATTATTTTTATAAATTTAATCTTAGATAATTTATACTAAATCATATTTCATAAGTAATTCCGCTATTTGAACTGCGTTTGTAGCAGCACCTTTTCTTATATTGTCAGCTACTACCCACATATTTATTCCATTATCAACACTGAAGTCTCTTCTTATTCTTCCGACGAATACATCATCACTGCCACTAGAAGTTAGAGCCATAGGGTATTCATTTTTAGATGTATTGTCTACAACTACGACACCAGGTGAATTTTCAAGTATTTTTGTTATATTATTTAGTTCAAATTCCTTTTCAAACTCAACGTTTATAGATTCACTGTGACTATTTAAAACAGGAACTCTAGCTGTAGTAGCTGTTATTTTTAAATTATAATCATTTAATATTTTCTTTGTCTCATTTATCATTTTTATCTCTTCTTTTGTATAACCATTTTCTGTAAATACATCTATATGAGGCAAACAATTATAAGCTATTTGATGAGGGTAGAATGTATTTTGATTTCCTTTTATGCCTTCTTCCAAATCTTTAGTACCTTTCATTCCTGAACCTGAAACAGCTTGGTAAGTTGAATATACAATTCTTTTTATAGTATAGGCATCATGAAGTGGTTTCAGAGGAACAACAGCTTGTATAGTAGAACAATTTGGATTTGCGATTATTCCATTGTGATTTTTAACTTCTTCAGGATTAACTTCTGGAACTACTAATGGAACGTTAGGATCCATTCTCCAAGCACTAGAATTGTCTACAACTATAACTCCTTTAGATGCAGCTATAGGTGCAAATTGAGTACTAGTATCTCCACCAGCTGAAAATAAAGCTATTTGTATATCTCTATCAAATGAAGTTTCTGTAAGTTCTTCGACTATATAGTTTTTTCCTTTAAAATTAACATTAGATCCAGCTGATTTTTTAGATGAAAATAGATAAAGATTGTCTATTGGAAAATCTCTTTCTTCTAAAATTTTAAGAAAGGTTCTTCCTACCATACCTGTGGCACCAACTAGTGCTACATTGATTTTTTTCATACAAATCCCTCCTCTATAATATAGTGACGTATACTAAATTATGATATATTCTATATATATATATATGATATGGATGATTATAGTATACAAAGTAAAAAATAGGAATACACTGCAATGTATTTTAAATAGTATAGCAAAGTAATGGTGCGTGGTAAAGACTGTAATTTATAAAAGTGGAGGGCTTGTTATGATAAAAAATAAGAGTGTATTATATTTAGAAGATAAGATTAAAAATCATCGTAAAAAATTAAACTCTATAGCAGAGATAGGATTGGAAGAATACAATACATCAAGATATATAAAAAGTTATTTAGAATCTATAAATGTTACATATGAAACATATTTAGAAACAGCAATAGTAGGAAAGATAAAAGGAAGAGTAGGAAATAAAACAATAGCTTTTAGATCTGATATAGATGGTCTTAGTTCAGAGGATGGCAAAGTTGTTCATATATGCGGTCATGATGGCCATATGAGTATATTACTAGGGCTTATAGAATATATAAATGAAAATAAAGAAAACTTAAATGATGATATAGTATTTATATTTCAACCAGCTGAAGAAGGTCCTGGGGGAGCTTTGCCACTTATAAAAGAAAAGATATTTGAAATATACAATATAGATGAAATATACGGGCTGCATATATACCCCGAATTAAATGAAGGATATATAGGTGTTAGACCAAACTATTTTTTAGCTCAGACGGGTGAAATAGATATAGATATAATAGGGAAAAGTGGACACGGAGCTATGCCTCAAAAGGGTACAGACTCTATAGTAATAGCTTCAAATTTCATAAGTAGTTTACAGACTATAGTATCAAGGAATATAGGACCTATTGATAATGCAGTGGTTACTATAGGTAAAATAGATGGTGGTGTGAGAAGAAATATAATAGCAGAACATGTAAGGCTTGAAGGAACCATAAGGGCATTTAAACCAGAAGTTTATAGCAAAATAAAAGAAAGAATAAATAATATAGCTAAAGGCTATGAGTATTCATACGACTGCAAAATAGAAGTGAATATAAAAGATGATTATCCTGCTGTAAATAATGACGAAAACTTATATGAAGAATTCATAAATGCTGTTGGAAAAGAAAATATAGTAATATTAGATCCTCTTATGATATCTGAGGATTTCTCTTATTATCAAAAAGTAGTTCCTGGTTTGTTTTTTATGTTGGGGTCTAGAAATGAAGAAAAGGGTTACATAAACGGACTTCACAATATAAATTTTAATTTTGATGAAAATATTTTATTAAATGGCATAGATGCTTATGTTACTTTGTTAAAACATAAAAACTGTATATCTTAAATACTTGGATTTTGGATTACCCCTTCATGTATAAAAATCTTATACATGACAACAATACAAAAAAGAAGGGGTGGTAGTATATGAAAGATATAAATTTAAAAGAAATAGATATAAATAAACCTAGACAAAAAAAGGAAAAAAGGAAAAAAATATTGACAGATAATGATATAATGAAATATGAGATAGCTGGTGAGCTAGGTCTTTTAGATAAAGTAAGTGAACTTGGATGGGGCGGGCTTACAGCTAAAGAGGCAGGAAAAATAGGAGGAGTACTTACTTCTCGAAAAAAACAAAAGAAAAAAATGATGGAGGCACAAAACAAACAAGATGGATCAGTATAAGAATTTTGCATTTATATATGATGAATTAATGAATGAAGTAGACTATGAATCTTGGGTAAGTTATATAGAAAAAATAATAGAAAATGAAAATATAAAAGTAAAAAATATATTGGAATTAGCATGTGGAACTGGAAATATCACTATACCTTTAGCTAAAAAAGGATATGATATTGCTGGAATAGATATATCCGAAGAAATGTTGATGATAGCTAGAGAAAAAAGCCAAAAAGAAGGTATAGATCTAGTTTTATTAAATCAAGATATAGCCTATTTGGATTTTGACTTATACGATTTAGATTGTGTATTATGTGCATGTGATGGGTTCAATTATATATTAGAAGAAAATGACCTTAAAAGTGCATTTAATAAAATATATAATCTGCTAAAAGAAAATGGTATCTTTATATTTGATATAAGCTCTTATTATAAGCTATCAAATATACTTGGACAGAATGTATATGGTGAAAATAGGGATGATATAGCTTATTTATGGGAAAATTTCTTTGACGAGGAAGACGATATAGTTCAGATGGACTTAGCCTTCTTTACAAAAGAAAATGAAAGTGAAAAGTTTACTAGATTTGAAGAAACCCATTATCAAAGAGCATACAAAAATGAAGATATAATTAATATGTTAAACAGTTCTGGTTTTGAAAATATTAAACTGTATAAAGACTTCACATTTGAGAAAGATAACGGTAAAGGTGAAAGAGTATTTTTTGTATGTATAAAGTAACGACAAGATAGCCCTGACTAGCGTCAGGGTTTTTAAAATACAAGGAGGTAGTTATATGAGAGACTACGTAATAAGAGCAACTGCTTCAAATGGGCAAGTAAGAGCGTTTATTGGTGCTACAACAAATATGGTTGAATTAGCTAGAACATTTCACAATACAAGCCCAGTGGCTAGTGCAGCCTTAGGAAGAACATTAATAGCGACATCTATTATGGGGCTTATGATGAAAAATGATAATGATAAGGTAACTATAATAATAAAAGGTGGAGGACCTATTGGAAGTATAGTTACAACATCTGATTCAAAGGGAATGGTAAAGGGATATGTAACTAATCCAGATGTTGATGTTCCTCTAAAATATGCAGGAAAACTAGATGTGGGAGCAGCTGTAGGCAATAATGGTAGTATAAAAGTAATAAAGGATTTAGGACTTAGAGAGCCATATAACGGCTCATATCCACTTGTAAATGGAGAAATAGCTGAAGATTTCACATCTTATTTTACATTTTCAGAACAAACTCCATCTGCAGTAGCTCTGGGAGTTTTAGTGGATGTAGATAGAACTATAAAAGCTGCAGGGGGATTTATTATTCAATTAATGCCAGATGCTACAGAAGAAGTAATAAGTAAGCTTGAAGAAAATATAGGCAAAATAGATGCTATGTCTAAACTTATAGAAGCTGGTAAGACTCCAGAAGAGATACTAAATTTAGTTTTAGAAGGATTAAATCCAGAGATACTACAAAAACATGAAGTGGGATTTGAATGTGATTGTAGTAAAGAAAGATTTGAGAAAGCTTTAATTACTATAGGCAAAAATGATATACAAGAGATACTAGAAGAAGATAAAAGTGCTGAAATAGGATGTCATTTCTGTAATGTTAAATATAATTTTGATGAAGAAGACTTAAAGAAAATACTTGAAAAAATGTAGGGGAGAATAAAAATGGAAAAATCTCTAAGACTAGAAATAAAAACTCACGATAGAATTGGTATGGCATTAGATATATTAAAAGAAGTTGCTAATTTAGATACAAATATAGCGTCTGTAGAGGTTTTTCCAAATAAGGTTTATATTAAGACTGAAAAAATAGTAGATGATAAAATAAATATATTAAAAAATAATATATCAAAATTATCAGAGGTTATAGGTCTAAAAGAATGCGAACTAATGCCATTTGAAGAAAATGAAAGAAGAATATTTGCAGTTATAAATTCTGTAGAGGACGGGATAATAGCTATAAATAAAAATAAAGAAATAGAAATATTTAATAGCTATTGTGAAAATATATTTAATCGTAAAAAACAAGAAGTTTTGGGTAAAAAAATAGATGAAGTACTAGATATACAAGAGGATGCTCCTATATTGAATTTAATAAATAATGGAGAAGAATATGACAATATAAAAATGAAAACTACTTCTAATAATGAGAAACAATATATAACTACAGGAAGAAGTATAAAAGATGATGAAGGGAATATAGTTGGTGCAGTAGCTTCGTTAAGGGATATTAACGAAGTAAAAGAAATGGTAGATGTTTTATATAACAAAGGTGAAGATGTATTTAAAGGTATAATAGGAAATAGCAGGGAATTACAAAATGTTAAAGATATTATAAAAATGATATCAAAGGGGAATTCTACAGTACTCCTTAGAGGGGAAAGTGGAACTGGAAAAGAAGTTTTTGCAAAAGCAATTCATAATTTAAGTGATAGAAAAAATAAAAAAATGATAACTATAAACTGTGCTGCTCTTCCTGAAAATTTAATAGAAAGTGAATTGTTTGGATATGAAGAAGGTAGTTTTACTGGGGCCATAAAAGGTGGTAAAGTAGGCTTGTTCAAGGAAGCTGATGGTGGAACAATATTTCTAGATGAAATAGGTGAACTTTCTATGATACTGCAAGCCAAACTTTTGAGAGTAATACAAGAAGGTAAAGTAAGAAAAATAGGTAGTTCTAAAGAAGAAACTGTAGATGTTAGAGTAATAACTGCAACTAATAGAGATTTAGAGAATATGATAAAAAATGAAAAGTTTAGAGAAGATTTATATTATAGATTAAATGTAATACCTATATATATCCCAACTCTTAGAGAAAGAAAAGAAGATATACCTCTTCTAGTTAAGTTTTTTATAGATAAATTAAATAAAAAAATAAATAAAGATATAATAGGATTTGACAGTGAGTTCATAAATGAATTGATGAACTATGAATGGCCAGGCAATGTAAGAGAACTCGAAAATGTTATAGAAAGATCTATGAATTTATGTAATGGAAAATTGTTGAATATAAACAATTTAATGTTAAATTTTAGGCAAAATAGGCCTATAAATATAAAAGAATATGAAGAAACTGTTATTAACTTACAAAAAGTTGTTGAAAATGTGGAAAAAGACACTATAAAAAAGGTATTATCCACAAGTGATTCTATAAGAAAGGCAGCTAAAAAGTTAGGGGTATCACATACAGCTCTAATAAATAAAATAAAAAAATACAATATATGTTGGAAATAAAAAAAACCATTGGAAATAAATATTTCCACAAAACTATTGCGAAATGGCAATTTTAGTTGCCATTTTTTTATTTGTTTAAAAAACATTTAATATTAATTAAATATAATATAATTAAACCTATTGAAAAAACTCTATTCTAAAAAATATAATTTCTATTGTTAAAAAGTTGGCATAGTATTTGCTTTAAATAATGATACAACATAATAATAGGAGGAGATTATATGAATAATCTAGAAAAAAAGGGATTTGGAACAAAAGCAATACATGCAGGACATCATAAAGACCCAGTATCAGGAGCTTTAACTACTCCTATATTTGCAACATCAACTTTCGTATTTGATAGTGCTGAACAAGGTGGAAGAAGATTTGCACTAGAAGAAGGCGGTTACATATATTCAAGATTAGGAAACCCAACATTAACTCAAGTAGAAGAAAAATTAGCTGCATTAGAAGGAGCAGAAGCTTGTATGGCTATGGCATCTGGTATGGGAGCTATATCTTCAGCTTTATGGACAGCATTAAAAGCAGGGGATCACGTAATAGCAGATGAAACATTATATGGATGTACTTATGCATTACTTAGCCATGGCTTAACAAGATTTGGAGTAGAAGTAAGCTTTGTAGATGCAACTGATCCTGAAAATGTTAGAAAAGCAATGAAAGAAAACACAAAAGTTGTTTACTTAGAAACTCCAGCTAACCCTAACTTAAAAATAGTTGATATAAAAACTATATCTGATATAGCTCATGAAAAAGAAGGTTGCTTAGTAATGGTTGACAATACATTCTGTACTCCATTTATACAAAGACCTATAGAATTAGGAGCTGACGTTGTTGTTCACTCTGCAACTAAATATTTAAATGGACATGGAGATGTTATAGCAGGTTTTGTTGTAGGTAGTGTAGAGTTCATGACTCAAGTTAGATTATTTGGTGTTAAAGATATGACTGGTGCAGTACTTAGTCCATTTGATGCTTATTTAATAATGAGAGGTATGAAAACTTTAGAAATAAGAATGGAAAGACACTGCCAAAACGCTATGGAAGTAGCTAAATTCTTAGAAAATCACCCTGCAGTTGAAAAAATGTACTATCCAGGTCTTGAAAGTCATCCACAATATGAGTTAGCTAAAAAGCAAATGTCTCTTCCAGGAGGTATGATATCTTTTGAAGTAATGGGTGGAGTAGAAGCTGGTAAAGAATTATTAAATGGATTAAACTTATGTGTATTAGCAGTTAGCTTAGGTGACTGTGAAACATTAATACAACATCCAGCATCAATGACTCACTCTCCATATACTAGAGAAGAAAGATTAGCGGCTGGAATAGAAGATGGTTTAATAAGATTATCAGTAGGTTTAGAAAATGTAGATGATATAATAGCTGACTTAAAAGAAGGATTAGATAAAATTAATGAAAAATATGCTACAGTAACAGCATAATTAAATATAAAATAAAGCCTGTGATTAAATCATAGGCTTTTATTTTGTTTTTAATTAAGTATATATAGAAGGTTTTTGATATAATTAAAATATAGTATAAAAAATAAAGGGGAAGCTGACATGAATTTAAATCAAAATTTACAGTTAACTCAGACTCAAAAACTTGCTATAACAACTGAGCTAAAGCAATCGCTATCAATATTAAATATGAATGTAATAGAGTTAGAAGAAGAAGTAAAAAGAGAAGCTGAAGAAAATCCTATTATTGAAATAGACAAATCAAACGAAATTGATTGGGAAAAATATATAAAGAATATGGACAATAGTCATAATTATGATAACTCTTCTTATCATAATGAAAATGAAGATTATAATTTAGAAAATATGGTAAGACATTATGACTCCTTATACGACCATCTAAAATTTCAAATAGGTCTTTATAAGTTAACTAACAAAGAAAGAGAAGTATGTGAGTACATAATAGACAGCTTGGATGAAAATGGTTATTTGAAATTGCATATAGATGAAATTATAAAGCAAACTAATGTAGAGGAAGATTTAGCACAAAAAAGCATTAGGATTGTTCAGCAGTTAGAGCCAAGTGGAGTTGGAGCAAGAAATCTAGAAGAATGTTTGTTAATACAATTAGAAAATATGAATATAAAAGATGAATTACTAGAAAATATAATAAAAAATGACTTAGAATTGTTAGCTTTAAAAAAATATAAAGAAATAAGCAAAAAGTATAAAATATCATTAGAGGAATGTGTACAATTTGCAAGTAAAATTCAAAAACTAGAGCCAAAACCTGGATTAAAGTATTCATATATAAAAAATTCATATATAGTTCCTGATGTTATTGTAGAAAAAATAGATAATGAATATATAGTTTATACAAATGAAAAGGACACCTACAATATAAAAATAAATAACTTTTATAAGGAAGTATTAAAAAATTCTCAAAAAGATGATCAAGCTAAGGAATTCATAAAAGAAAAATTAAATTCAGCAATGAACTTAATTAAGAATATAGAAAATAGAAAGAGTACAATATTAAAGATATCCAAAGAGATACTTAATCAGCAAAAAGATTTTTTTGAAAAAGGGTCTAAACATTTAAGACCTCTTACTTTAAAAGATATAGCTGAAAATATAGGATTCCATGAATCCACTATAAGTAGAGGAGTAAATGGAAAATATATGCTAACGCCTTATGGTGTATTTGAGCTTAAATATTTTTTTAGTAGTGGGTCATATAGTAGTGATGAAGGAACAGCTTCTACAAGCATAAAAAAGTTTATAGAGGAGATAATAAAAGAGGAAAATAAAAAAAGACCTTATAGCGATGATAAAATATCATATATATTAGAACAAAAGGGTATTAAAATAGCAAGAAGAACAATAGCTAAGTATAGAGAAGAATTAAATATACCATCATCAAGTAAAAGAAAGGAATATTAACTCAGAATTAATATATAATTAGTATATGACAATGATTTAATATAGAATTAGTATAGGATAATTTCAAAAATGCCACAATTAGTATACAATTAATATGCAATTAGTGTATAATTAAAATGTAAAAAGCAAACGTTTTCGGGTAATAAATATAAAATATTACCAAAAAAGTATTGAAAATAGTGTAACATTCATATACAATAAAATTATCTTGAGGGACTTAAAATGAACATAGGGTCATTTAATGTCCCTGAATTTTAATTTGTTTGGGACATTAAGTGAACATAGGGACATTTGGGGTACCAAGGAGAAGAATATGGAAAATCTTATAAAGATTCAACAAAAACTAATTCCACAAGTGTTAGAAATAATGGAGAAGAGATATTGTATACTTAGGCAGATATCTTTAAGTGAACCTATAGGTAGAAGGTCATTGTCAAATATATTAGGAATAAGTGAAAGAATAATAAGATCAGAAACTGAATTTTTAAAAAATCAAGGTTTAATAAATGTAGATGTATCAGGTATGGTAATAAATGATGAAGGATTAATATTACTTGATAATTTAAAAGACGCTATGAATAGCATAAATGGAATATCTAGGTTACAAGAAAAAGTAAAAGAAAAACTTAAAGTAAAAAAAGTTATTGTAGTTCCTGGTAATTATGATGAAAATGAAACATTATTAAAAGATATAGCTAAAAGTGCTTGTGAGTATTTTATAGATATACTCAAGGATAAAGATATAGTTGCTATAACTGGTGGAACTACAATGTTACAATTTGCTCAAAACTTAAAAATTGATAAAAAGTATCCTAATGTTAGAATAGTCCCTGCTAGAGGTAGTGTCGGTAAAGAAATTGAAACACAATCTAATAATATAGTAGCTAGTATAGGTAAAAAGTTAAATTCTCATTATAGCTTATTACATATTCCTGACATCTTAGGAAAAGAAGCTATGGAGACTTTATCTGAAGAACCAGAAATAAAAACTACATTAGATTATATCAAAAATACAAATATATTGGTATTTGGAATTGGTAAAGCCGATGAAATGGCACATAGAAGAAAATTACCTCAAGAAAAAATAGATGAAATAATATCTAAGGAAGCTGTTGGAGAAGCCTTTGGTTATTACTTTAATAAATATGGAGATATAGTTCATGAAATAAATACTGTAGGAATAGATTTAGAAACTTTTAAATCTATAAAAGAAACAATAGCAATATTTGCTGGAAGCAACAAAGCAGAAGCTGCTATAGCAATATCCAAATTAAAGTCAGATATGGTATTAATTACAGATGAAAGTACATGTTATAAAATACTAGATATGTTGGAAAAATAATTACTATGATTTAAATTTTATTTACATAATAGGAGGGTTTTAAAATGATAAAAGTAGCTATAAATGGTTTTGGTAGAATAGGAAGACTAGCGCTAAGATTAATGGTAGATCACCCAGAATTTGAAGTTGTTGCAATAAATCACTCAAAAGATGCTGTGACTTCAACTCATTTATTTAAGTATGATTCAGCTCAAGGTCGTTTTAATGGAGAAGTAGAAGTTACAGGGGAAAAATCTTTTAAAGTAAATGGAAAAGAAATAAAAATAGTTTCTGATAGAAACCCAGAGAATTTACCATGGGGAGAACTAGGTATAGATGTAGTTCTTGAGTGTACAGGAGTATTTAATTCGAAAGAAAAATCAGAAGCACACATAAAAGCTGGTGCTAAAAAAGTTCTTATATCAGCTCCTGCAACTGGAGATTTAAAAACTGTTGTATTCAATGTAAATCACGAAATTTTAGATGGATCTGAAACAGTAGTATCAGGAGCTTCTTGTACAACTAACTGTTTAGCTCCAATGGCTAAAGTATTACAAGACAACTTTGGTTTAGCAAAAGGATTTATGACTACTATACATGCTTATACAAATGATCAAAATACATTAGATGCAACTCATGCAAAGGGAGATTTACGTCGTGCTAGAGCAGCAGCATCTAATATAGTTCCTAACTCAACTGGAGCTGCAAAAGCTATAGGAATAGTTATACCTGAATTAAAGGGTAAATTAGACGGTGGAGCACAAAGAGTTCCAGTAATAACTGGTTCAATAACTGAATTAGTATGTACATTAGAAAAGAAAGTTACTGTTGAAGAAATAAATGCAGCTATGAAAGCAGCATCTAATGAAACTCTTGGATATACTGAAGAGCCATTAGTATCATCTGATATAATAGGAATTCATTATGGATCATTATTTGATGCTACTCAAACTAAAGTAATGGAAGTAAATGGAGAGCAATTAGTTAAAGTTGCTGCTTGGTATGATAATGAAATGTCATATACAGCTCAGCTAATAAGAACTTTACAATATATTGCAAATATTTCAAAGTAAATTGTATTAAAAGATAAAATCCTAAAAGGTCCGGGTTTGTAGTGTATACTACGGGCTCAGGGCCTTTTTTAAAAAATACAATATAAATGCTCAATTTGAAGGGAGACTACAAAATGCCTACATATAATAAGAAAACAATAGAAGATATAAATGTACAAGGAAAAAAGGTTTTAGTAAGATGTGATTTTAATGTACCTTTAAAAGATGGTGTAATAACTGATGAAAATAGATTAAATGGAGCACTACCTACTATAAATTATTTATTAAATAAAGGTGCTAAAGTTATATTATGTTCCCACTTAGGAAAACCAAAAGGTGAAGCTAAGCCAGAATTATCATTAGCTCCAGTAGCAAAAAGATTATCAGAAATGTTAAATAAAGAAGTTGTATTTGCAGCTGATGATAATGTAGTTGGTGAAGATGCAAAAAATGCCGTAGAAAAAATGCAAAATGGAGATATAGTATTATTACAAAACACTAGATATAGAAAAGAAGAAACTAAAAATGAAGATAATTTCTCTAAAGAATTAGCATCTTTAGCAGAAGTATTTGTAAATGATGCTTTTGGAACTGCTCATAGAGCTCATTGTTCAACAGTTGGTGTTTCAGAACATATTAAAGAAAATGTATGTGGGTATTTAATACAAAAAGAATTAAAATTCTTAGGTGAAGCTGTTGAAAAGCCAGTAAAACCATTTGTTGCTATATTAGGTGGAGCTAAAGTATCTGATAAGATAGCTGTTATAGAAAATTTATTAGATAAAGTGGATACATTAATAATAGGTGGAGGAATGGCTTATACATTCCTAAAAGCTCAAGGATATGAAATAGGAACTTCGTTACTTGAAGAAGATAAAGTAAATTATGCCAAGGAAATGATGGATAAGGCTAAATCTAAAGGTGTTAATTTGTTATTACCAGTAGATAATATAGTTGCTGATAAGTTTTCTCAAGATGCTACTCCTGTAACTACAGATGATGCTAACATACCATCTGGATATATGGGACTTGATATAGGGCCAAAAACTACAGAAACTTATGTCGATGCAATAAAAGATGCTAAAACAGTAATATGGAACGGGCCGATGGGAGTATTTGAATTCTCAAATTTTGCAAATGGTACTTTAGAAGTTGCAAAAACTATGGCAAATGCAGATGCTACAACAATAGTAGGTGGTGGAGATAGTGCTGCTGCTGTTAATCAATTAGGATTTGGAGATAAAATGACTCATGTATCTACAGGCGGAGGAGCATCTCTTGAGTTTTTAGAAGGAAAAGAGCTTCCAGGTATAGCTACATTAGATAATAAATAATATTACTTTTTAATATGAGAGGAATGATATATATGAGACGTCCTATAATAGCTGGAAATTGGAAAATGCATAAAACTATAAAAGAAGCTATAGAGTTTGTGAATGAAGTAAAAGATAGGGTTAATAATACGGATGTAGAAGCAGTTATATGCGCACCATTTACATTATTAAAAGACTTAAAAGATGTAACTAAAAATACTAATATAAAAATAGGCGCACAAAATATGCATTTTGAAGAAAATGGAGCATATACTGGAGAAGTGTCTCCGTTAATGTTAAAAGAATTAGGTATGGATTATGTAGTTATAGGCCACTCAGAAAGAAGACAGTATTTTAATGAAACCAATGAAACTGTAAATAAAAAGATATTAAAAGCCTTAGAACATGATATAAAACCTATATTATGTGTTGGTGAAACTTTGGAAGAAAGAGAATGTAATAAAACTAAAGAAGTTGTAAAAATTCAAACTGAAATGGCACTTAAAAATGTAGCTAGTGATAAAGTTGAAGATATAGTTATAGCTTATGAACCAATCTGGGCCATAGGCACAGGTAAAACTTCAAGTAGTCAAGATGCTAATGAAGTTATATCTTATATAAGAGAAGTAGTAAGAGATTTATATAATGAAGAAATCTCAGAAGAAGTTAGAATACAATATGGTGGAAGTGTTAAACCAAGTAATGTATCTGAAATAATGAATGAAAGTGACATAGATGGAGCATTAGTTGGAGGAGCTAGTTTAGTAGCCAAAGACTATGTTGAACTTGTTAATTTCTAAGGAGTTGAGACTTTGAAAAAACCAATAGCTTTAATTATAATGGACGGATATGGATGTAGCGACTTAACTCAAGGAAATGCTATATCATCTGCAAAGGTTCCTAATTTAGAAAAAATAGTAAAATCGTATCCAAATACACTAATAAAGGCCAGTGGCCTTGATGTAGGGTTACCTGAAGGTCAAATGGGTAACTCTGAAGTTGGGCATACTAACATAGGTGCTGGAAGAATAGTATATCAAGATTTAACTAGAATAACAAAGTCTATAAAAGACGGCGATTTTTTTGAAAATGATATACTATTAAAAGCTATGAATAATGCAAAAGATAAGTCTCTTCACATAATGGGATTATTATCAGATGGTGGAGTACATTCTCATATAGATCATCTTAAAGCATTAATAAAAATGGCCAAAACAAATAATTTAGAAAATGTTTATGTTCATGCTTTTACAGATGGAAGAGATACAGATCCACAAAGTTCCATAAAATACGTCCAAGAAATAGAAGATTATATGAAGGAAGTTGGAGTAGGTAAGATAGCTACTATTTCTGGTAGATATTATGCTATGGATAGAGATAAAAGATGGGAAAGAATACAATTAGCATATGATGTAATGATAAATGGAAAAGGAAATACTTGCACCTCAGCTATTGATGCAGTTAAAAAATCATATGATCAAGGCAAAAACGATGAGTTTATATTGCCTACTGTAGTAATAGAAAATGAAAAACCTTTAGGGTCTATAAAAGAAAATGATTCTATAATATTTTTTAACTTTAGACCAGATAGAGCAAGACAGATAACAAGAGCTTTAGTTTGCGATGAATTCGTAGGATTTGAAAGACCTTGTATGAAAACTTTCTTTGCATGTATGACAGAATATGATATAACAATACCTAATGTAGAAATAGCTTTTTGTCCTCAATCATTAAAAAACACATTAGGTGAATATTTGTCTAATAATAATAAAACTCAATTAAGAGTAGCAGAAACTGAAAAATATGCACACGTAACATTTTTCTTTAATGGTGGGTTAGAAGAACCACATAATGGAGAAGATAGAATGTTAATACCATCTCCAAAAGTTGAAACTTATGACCTTCAACCAGAGATGTCAGCATATGAGTTAACTGATAAGTTATTAGAAAAAATAGATGAAGATAAGTACGATTTTATAGTTGTAAACTATGCAAATCCTGATATGGTAGGCCATACAGGTGTATTTGATGCAGCTGTTAAAGCAGTAGAAACAGTAGATGCATGTGTTGAAAAAGTAGTTGAAAAAATACTGTCAAAAGGCGGCAGAGCTATATTAACAGCTGACCATGGTAATGCTGAAGAGATGGAAGATATTGAGACTCACCGTGTAATAACTGCACACTCAATTAATCCTGTTCCATTTATTGTAGTGGGAGATGATATAAAGAATATTAAGTTAAAAGATGATGGAAGACTATGCGATATGGCTCCTACAATACTAGACTTAATGGGACTTGAAAAACCTGAAGAGATGAGTGGTCATAGTTTAATTGTTAGATAAAAATATTTATATAAATTACATAAGATGGAAGGAGAAATAAAAATGTCATTAATAGATTTAGTTTATGCTAGAGAAGTTCTAGACTCAAGAGGAAATCCAACTGTAGAGGTTGAAGTTGTTTTAGAAAGTGGAGTTGTAGGAAGAGCTATTGTTCCATCAGGAGCATCTACAGGAGCATTTGAAGCTGTAGAATTAAGAGATGGAGATAAAACAAGATACTTAGGAAAAGGAGTTATTCAAGCTGTAGATAATGTAAATCAAATAATAGCTCCTGAATTAGAAGGTATGGATGCTTTTGATCAACCTGGTATAGATGGACTGATGCTTGAAATAGATGGAACTCCAAATAAAAGTAAATTAGGAGCTAATGCTATATTAGGTGTTTCTATGGCTGTAGCTAGAGCTGCTGCTGAAGAGTTAGGATTACCATTATTCCAATATATAGGTGGAGTTAATGCTAAACAATTACCAGTTCCTATGATGAACATAATAAACGGTGGAGCTCATGCTGATAATAACGTTGACGTACAAGAGTTTATGATATTACCAGTTGGAGCTGCTTCTTTTAGAGAAGGTTTAAGAATGGGAGCTGAAGTATTCCATTCATTAAAATCAGTTTTAGCTGCTAAAGGATTAGCTTGTGGTGTAGGTGATGAAGGTGGATTTGCGCCAAACCTACAGTCAAATAGAGAAGCTTTAGAATTAATAGTTGAAGCTATAACTAAAGCTGGATACACTCCAGGTGTAGATGTTATGTTAGGGCTAGATGTTGCTGCTACTGAATTATATGACAAAGCGAAAGGTAAGTATGTTTTAGCTGGTGAAGGAAAAGAATTAACTCCAGCTGATATGGTTGATTTTTATGCTGATTGGGTAGCTAACTTCCCTATAATCACTATAGAAGATGGTATGGATGAAGAAGATTGGGATGGATGGAAATTACTAACTGATAAATTAGGGAATACAGTTCAATTAGTTGGTGATGATTTATTTGTTACTAATACAGAAAGATTAAGCAGAGGTATATGTAGTGGAGTTGCTAACTCAATATTAATAAAAGTTAACCAAATAGGAACTATAACTGAAACTTTAGATGCAATTGAAATGGCTAAAAGAGCAGGTTATACTGCTGTCATATCTCATAGATCAGGTGAAACAGAAGATTCAACAATAGCTGATTTAGCTGTAGCTGTTAATGCTGGACAAATAAAAACTGGTGCTCCATCAAGAACAGATAGAGTTGCTAAGTACAATCAATTATTAAGAATAGAAGAAATGGTAGGAGACAGTGCTAGATACTGTGGATTACAATCTTTCTATAACTTAAAAAAATAATATTTTGTAGACAAAGCTTCCAGTGATAAATAATGCTGGGGGCTTTTGTATTTTATGTGATAAAATGGTCATTTTTTAAAAGAAAAAGGAGAAAGTTTTATTCTTTTTATATATTGAATATGATATTTTTATATGTTAGACTAATTTATGTAAGAAACAACTGCGCAGGAGGATTACAGATGAATAACGTATTTATGGGCGTACAACTAATATTGACTTTAGTTTTAATAGTAAGTGTTTTACTTCAAGAAACTAAAGCTAGTGCAGGATCAGCAGCAATAATGGGAGGTAGCAGCCAAACAACAGCTTACTTTAAGCCAAAAGGAAAAGAAGCAATACTTTCTAGAATAACTAAAATATCAGCTATATTATATTTCATAAACGCTATAGTATTAGTAGCTCTTCAGTAATGACATAATCCCACCTAAATAGTTGGGATTTTTTGATAAAAATTTTAAGATTCTGAAGATTTTTAAAATTTAATTTTTTTATTTTTTATTTTTTATTTTTTTAAGTGTAGGATTTAGTATTTAGCGTATGAGGAATTTATATTCCTTCATATAAATATTTAAAACTAAAGAGGGGGTAGTAGTAAATGAACTACATCTATTTCACGCCACTGGCTGGAATTGCGGCATTAGTATTTGCCTATATACTAGCAAACAAGATAAATAAAGTCGACGTAGGAACAGACAGAATGAGAGAAATCTCAACCTATATCCAGGAAGGTTCCATGGCCTTTTTAATGAGAGAGTATAAAACTCTTGTAGTATTTATAAGTATATTATTTGTTGTTTTAGGCCTTGGTATCAACTGGTTAACAGCTGTATGTTTCCTAATAGGGGCAGCGTTCTCAACGCTTGCAGGATTCTTTGGAATGAAAGTTGCAACAAAGGCAAATGTAAGAACTGCCAATGCAGCTAGAGAAGGTGGAATGAACAAAGCATTAAGCATAGCTTTCTCTGGTGGAGCAGTAATGGGTATGGTAGTAGTTGGGCTAGGATTACTAGGTGTTGCTCAAATATTTTTAACTTTATTAGCAACAGGACAAGATCCAGCAACTGCAGCTAATATATTAACAGGATTTGGTCTTGGAGCATCAACACTTGCATTATTTGGACGTGTTGGTGGTGGTATTTATACAAAAGCTGCTGACGTTGGAGCAGACTTAGTTGGTAAAGTTGAAGCTGGTATACCTGAAGATGACCCAAGAAACCCAGCGGTTATAGCTGATAACGTTGGTGACAATGTTGGTGACGTTGCAGGTATGGGTGCTGACTTATTTGAGTCATATGTAGGTTCTTTAATATCTGCTGTAACATTAGGAATAGTAGCTTTTGGAATGAAAGGTGCAATATTCCCTCTAGTATTAGCTGGAGTTGGAATAATTGGTTCTATAGTAGGTACATTCTTTGTTAAAGGTGATGAAAATTCAGATCCACATAAAGCATTAAAAATGGGTACATATGTTGCCGGAATTATAACTATAGCAGTAGCTTTCTTCTTATCAAAACAATTAATTGGAGATTTAAGTGCATTCTGGGCAATTGTAATAGGATTAGTAGTAGGTATAGCAATAGGACAGTTAACTGAAATATATACATCTGGAGATTATGCTTCAGTTAAAAAAATAGCTTCTCAATCTGAAACAGGACCAGCTACAAATATAATATCAGGACTTGCAGTAGGTATGATGTCTACTGGATGGCCTGTAATATTATTAGCATTTGGTATATTGTTTGCTTATGGAGTAGCAGGATTGTATGGAATAGCATTAGCAGCAGTAGGAATGTTATCGACAACAGGTATGACAGTTGCAGTTGACGCTTATGGGCCAATAGCTGATAATGCTGGTGGTATAGCAGAAATGGCAGAACTTCCAAAAGAAGTAAGAGCTATAACTGATAAACTGGATTCAGTAGGAAATACTACTGCAGCTATAGGTAAAGGATTTGCTATAGGATCTGCAGCGTTAACAGCACTTGCATTATTTGCTTCTTATACTGCAGCGGTAGGACTTAAGTCTATAGATTTAACTCAACCAACAGTTATATCTGGGATGTTAATAGGAGCTATGCTTCCATTCTTATTCTCGGCTATGACAATGGAGGCTGTTGGAAAAGCGGCATTCCAAATGATAGAAGAAGTTAGAAGACAATTTAGAGAGATGCCAGGTATTATGGAAGGAACAACAAAACCTGATTATGCTAAATGTGTTGATATATCAACTGGAGCAGCATTAAAGGAAATGATAATACCGGGAATATTAGCTATAGTTTCCCCTATCGCTGTGGGACTTATTTTAGGAACTGAAGGATTAGGCGGGTTATTGGCAGGATCTCTTGTATCAGGGGTATTACTTGCTATAATGATGGCAAACGCTGGTGGTGCATGGGATAATGCTAAAAAATATATAGAAAGTGGCGAGCATGGGGGTAAAGGTTCCGAACCTCATAAGGCTGCTGTAGTTGGAGATACAGTAGGAGATCCATTTAAAGATACTTCTGGACCTTCTATAAATATATTAATAAAACTTATGACAATAGTATCGTTAGTATTTGCTCCTGTATTCGTGAGATTCGGAGGAATAATATCTAATTTCATGTAAAAACTAATAATCAAAATATTATTAAGACAATTGGCGTTAATATAATGCTGATTGTCTTATTTTTTATATTTCACATTTTAACCAATATTTACCATTAAAATGTGTTAATATATTATAATGTAATAAGTTAAAAATGGAGATTATAAAAATAATGGATATAATGAAATATAACAAACATATTATTAATTAATAGGTTTTATATAAAATAAATTTTTTTAGGAGGACAATCTTATGGTACCGGGATTAAAGGAAAAGGTATTAGGGCTTATGGGAGAAGAAGGATATAATCCCCTAAAAAAGGAAGAATTAGCCCTTATATTTGATATACATTCAACTGAAATGCCAATGTTTTATAACTTTTTAGATGAACTATACCAAGACGGGTATATATACAAAACTCAAAAAGGTAAATATGTTCTTCCAAGCGAAGTAGGCTTATTTGTAGGAAAACTAACAACTCATCCAAAAGGATTTGGGTTTGTAATATCTGATGAAGTTGGAGCCAAGGATTTATTTATACCTGCAAATTCCATGAATGGAGCTATGCATAACGATAGAGTTATGGCCAAAATAACTTTAATAGGAACTGAAAATAAACGTGCAGAAGGCGAAATAATTGAAATAATAGATAGAGCTATAAAAGAAGTAGTAGGTACCTATGAATCTAGTTCAAATTTTGGATTTGTAGTTCCTGACAATAAAAGGTTTAATAAAGATATATATATACCAAAATCTTTATCTAATAAGGCTAAAGACGGAGATAAGGTTGTTTGTGAAATAACGCAATGGCCATCTCCTGGAAGAAACCCAGAAGGAAAAATAATAGAAGTATTAGGTCAAAAAGGTGAACGTGGAGTTGATATATTATCTGTAATAAGACAACACGGATTACCTGAGGAATTCCCAAGAAAGGTATTAGAAGAAGCTGATTCAATACCAGAGGGAATACCTGTAGAAGAAATAAATAGAAGAGTTGATTTAAGAGATATGACTATATTCACTATAGATGGTGAAGATGCTAAAGATTTAGATGATGCAATATCGATAGAAGTACTTCCTAATGGCAATTATAAATTAGGCGTTCATATTGCTGACGTTACTCATTATGTTAGAGAACATAACAAACTAGATAAAGAAGCTATAAAAAGAGGTACTTCAGTTTATTTAGTAGATAAAGTTGTGCCGATGCTTCCTCCACAATTATCTAACGGAGTTTGTAGTTTAAATCCATTTGAAGATAAGTTAACATTATCTATATTTATGGAAATAAACGATAAAGGAAAGGTACTTAACTATGAAATAGTAGAAAGTATAATAAATTCTAAAGCTAGAATGACTTATACTGAAGTTTCTGACATACTTGAAAATAAAGATGAAAAATTAATGAAAACTTTTGCAAATCTAGTTGAGGACTTTGAGAACTCTGAAAAGTTAGCTAGAATATTAATGAAGAGAAGAGAAGTTCGAGGAGCTATAGATTTTGATTTCCCAGAAGCAAAGATAATTTTAAATAAAGAAGGCGAAGTAGTAGATATAAAGAAATATGAAAGAAGAATATCAAACAAAATAATAGAAGAATTTATGCTTATAAGTAATGAAACTATAGCTGAACATTTCTTCTGGCTTAATATTCCATTTGTTTATAGAATACATGAAACTCCAAGCGCAGAAAAAATGGAGCAGTTAAGTAAATTTATATCTACATTTGGATATCATATAAAAGGAGATTTGGAAGATATTCAGCCTAAGGCCCTACAAGGTATAATTCATAAATTACATGGTAAACCTGAAGCTAGAGCTATAAATACTATTATGCTAAGATCTTTAAAGCAAGCTAAATATTCACCAGAATCTTTAGGTCACTTTGGATTGGCAGCGAAGTATTATAGCCACTTTACATCTCCTATAAGAAGATATCCAGATTTACAAATACACAGAATTATTAAAGAGTTTTTAAATGACAAAATTACTCCAAAAAGAAGTGACGCTCTTAAAGCTATAGTAGATTATGCATCCACTCAATCATCTACAAGAGAAAGAGCAGCAGATGAAGCTGAAAGAGATGTTCACGATATATTTAAAGCTAAGTATATGTATAATAAGGTAGGTCAAGTTTTTGAAGGTGTTATATCTAGTGTTACATCATTTGGTATATTCGTAGAACTTGATAACACAGTAGAAGGTTTAATAAGAGTGGTAAATATGCATGATGACTATTATATTTTCGATGATTCATCATATACTTTAATAGGAGAAAGAACTAAGAAGATGTATAAAATAGGAGATAAACTTAAAATCAAAGTAGATAATGTAAATGTTGATTTTAAAGAGATAGATTTTGCATTGGTAGAAGAAGACGGCGAAGAATAATATTAATAACAGTAAGTCAAGGTCTATGTGATTAGCCTTGACTTATTGTTAGATATATGGTATATTTTTATACAATATAATGTTGTTAGAAGGTGAATCTTATGGGTGAAGGTAAAAAAATATTAGCAACAAACAGAAAAGCAAGACATGAATACTTTATAGAAGAAGTATATGAAGTAGGAATAGAATTAAGAGGAACAGAAGTTAAGTCTATAAGACAAGGAAAGATAAATTTATCTGATGGATTTGCATCTGTAGACAATGGAGAAGTATTCTTAAAACAAGTTCACATAAGCCCATATGAACAAGGAAATATATTCAATGTAGATCCTTTAAGAGTTAGAAAATTATTACTTCACAGACATGAAATAAGAAAGCTAATAGGTGCAACGACTTTAAAAGGTTTTTCACTTATACCTTTAAGTATGTATTTTAAAAATGGAAAAGTTAAAGTTGAACTAGCTTTAGCAAAAGGTAAGAAGTTATACGATAAACGACATGATTTAGCTAAAAAAGATGCCGATAGACGTATACAAAGAGAAATGTCTGGCAAATACTAGAACTTAATATATAACATGGGGGCGTAAAGGTTTCGACGGGGGTTTGGAACTCGGGGCTGCGTGCCGTGTTACTCTGGGTCACGTAAAAACTGGAGAAAAAAAACAAACGCAAACGATAATTACGCATTAGCGGCTTAATATAGCTGCTCGTCCTCCTTACTCTTCCCGCGGAGTAAGCTAGGGCGTCATCTAGACGGGGAACTATCTTTAGGGTGCCTTGACTAAATGATGGAATAATTAAGGCTGGTTGATCACAAAGCCCGCTGCTAGGCGTTGTGTGATACGAGATACTAAATATAGTAGCTACGTATGTAGACGTTCCGGGGAAAAGACTTTCGGACAGGGGTTCGACTCCCCTCGCCTCCACCAATACCTAGTATTATCAATGGTTTACAGCACTTTAACGATTAAGATTACAAGTTCGATTCGGAAGAAATTCTTCTGTGTCCGATACCTGTAATCTTTTTTATTTGAGGTGTTAAAATGGCTAAAAGACTACAATTAACAAAAAATGTTACTCCGATGCGGTTTGATAAGGAGGTAACAGCAACTCATTTCTCCGTATTGGATTTTATTGAAAAGCAGAAAGATTTTCTCATCTATAAGAAGTCCCAAAACTTGTCTACAAGGACTTTGTACGATTACGACAGGGCTTTTCTTTACATGAATAATTATATAAATGAGTATTATTCGGACACCACAATTCGATACGACATTACCCTGATTAGAGGGTACATTGCTTATATGCTAGAGAAGGTTAGTCCTAACACTACCAATATCAGAATACGATATTTAAAGGTATATTTAGCCTTTTTGGAAGATGAAGGATATATTAAAGATAGAATAAATGAAAGGGTAAAAAAGGTTAGGGAAGTTAAGAATGTGAAACAACCTTTAACTCAAAGTGATATAAAGAAGTTACTCAAAGTAATCAATATGACTTCATATGCAGGATTGAGGGATTATGTTATAATACTTCTCATGCTATCCGTGGGTACAAGGGTAAATGAAACTGTCAATATAAGGGTTAAAGATGTGAATTTAAAGGATAAGTATATAATCATAAACGGAGAAACTGCAAAGAATAGGACTCAAAGGATTGTACCATTGAACAATAAGTTACAACCATATGTTAAGAAGCTAGTGGAAATTGCTAATGGTGTTAACAGCGAGTATTTATTTTTATCAAGTGTATCATACAGTAAGGTCGCCTTATCTCATATCAAGAGTCGACTGATAGAGTACGGAAAGAAGGCAGGGTTAGATAAAAGTACCTCACCACATAAGTTAAGGCATACAGCATTAACCAATATGTTAAAGAATGGCAGTAATCCGTTAGATGTCTGTAGAATAGCAGGGCATTCTTCTTTAGAAATAACCATGGCATACTACCATAACAATATAAATGATTTGCACAAGGCTATACAAAAAGATACTTTATCTGATTTATAGTTCAATAAAAGCCATAAAAAAGAGTGGTTAAGGATTTTATTTCCTCACCACTTTTTTACTTTTGATATTACTATATATAAGAGAGTTTTGATGACATATATTGACACATATAAAATCATTGGGAATACTCATTCTAGAGGGGGATTGGGTTGATTTTATAAGGGCAAAAATAGGACTTTGCTTAAATACAAATCCGTAAATTTTCTATGTACACATACCAATGATATAAAAGGGAGGAATTTTAAGCATCCCCCTCCCTTTAAAAAGAAACAGTTCCATAAATATCAATCATTTTCTTTTCTTATGTTACTTTAGGTTCTACTTTTTTTACTTGTGTTTGACATTAGGTGAATTTTCTAAAATTGTTACCACTTTTTTATTTGTAGTAAAGATGATTTCTATTCATCAATCCCTTTAATTTTATCCAATATTTCACCAGCATCGGAATAATCTTTTTTTAGTTGTTGTAGAAACTCATTGTCGCTAGTGTCAAATTTATTTAATTCTTCCAGTATCCTTTCTATAAAATCGTTGTAATACTCTACGTCGTTTTTTAGCTTATTGATAGTATCCTGTTGTTGTATTGACTTTTCAATTAAGTGTTCTATATTAACAGATGGCTTAAATAGTTTTTTCATAAGTTACTCTCCTTTAATATCTTTATTTTGCTTCATTTGGATTACTACTATACGTTAAAGGTGATAGTTCGGAAAGGATGGGGCGTATATCTACTTTCAATTGCATCTTTTATTAATACAAGTCATTCCGTCATATCCCTTATAATATAATAAGTATCTTATATTAAATATACTATCGAACGTAAGTGAGATACCTACGTAGTAGGTTAGTGTTTTGTAATATACCTTTATACCATATTACCTTAATACCTTAATACCTTACCCCTGTTTTAGGGGTGGAAAACTAGAATTAAATCTCAGGCATCGGTATAGGTGTGTAGAACTCTTCATCGTGATTAACCTTGTTAAGTATATCTTCAATCGTAAATTCATTTGCTTCTAAGGATGGTTCAAGAAACTCCCCATGTGGCTTACAAACTCTGAATGCCCATTGTACCCAATCTAATGTTCCTTCAGCTATTACAGGATAGAAGACGTTAACTTCTGTGTTTTGCTTTCTAGTACTTGGGATAGACTTATAATAGAGAAGACCCTTAGTATTTAGAGAACGGATTGCATTAGTGAATCTTGCATTCGTTATTCCATAATCCTCATAAGCTTCATCATATGTCATAGAAACTCTACCGAACCCATTCTCATCAATATTGAAACCCTCAATTGCGTTACCTTTAAACCTCAGCATACTTACATACTGAAGTCTTGTTACTAAAAGTGAGTACACTATTAAATCTACTTCCTTTAGCTGATACTCTTTCATTAACTTAAAATTAATGAATCCCATAACTTCTTTCTTTTCCTTTGTCATTTTCCTCTTCTCCTCATTTTTGATTTTTTAAGGGATTCCTAATAAAAGTAGTCCTATTCTTATAACAAGATAAATATCCAGAGTGGGACATCTGGTAAAAGAATTTTTATAAGAGTTTACCGAATACAATTAATTAGTGGATATTTGAAATTATGCAATTATATGATGTATAATTGAATGAATGTACATTTGTAAAATTTTTCGTAGTAACCTCAAAATATAACTAGGAGATTAAAAATGATGGAGAATAGAACAATATTAGATAACTTACCAAGTATAGATGACTGCAAGAGAATATTTCAAGCTATTGCTATGTTAGACGCAATTATTATGCCTGAATGGGAATATCGATATTACTCCTTTAATTCAAAGTGGTACACAAATGAAATGATGGCATCAATGAGGGATGGTAGTGGTCAGCATTACTTTGCACTTTTTAATGAATATGGACTTATAATAAAAGGATTAGAACACTATTCAACTCATGGTAGACTGTTTCAACAAACGGGGAAGGTAGATACAAAAATATTGAGAAATATACCTAAAGAGTTTGAACAATTTGTGCAAGAACCTGCATTTATTACTGGTGAAACTTCCTTTTGTGTATGGACTATTAATAATGAAAAAGGTTGGCATTCGGGAAAAGAGTATAGTTCAGAGGAATTGTACTTACTGAATATTCTTAAGCAAGGTGCTGAAGGTTATGCTAAGTGGGCAGAAGAGTATTATGAAACTGATATTGATTCAGGTATCGTAAAAGATATTTTTAATCTCAAACCTTTAAGCCAAGTTATAATAAATAGTTTAAATAACGAGGTAACCTTAGAGGATATCCGAGATGATATTATAGAAATAGGTTATCCTACTGACAACTAATAATAGATTACTTAGTACCCATTAATGCCAACAACTAAGGCAGAAGTAGCAAGAACAAAAGCATTATTGGAGATTATTACAGCAAAGGGACTTGTAAAGGAAAGAACCCTTAATTAAGATACGGAAAAACAAAAAATTGAAACCTTAAATAGAAGCAGAGTATGTGATATTGTTTAACACCTAATTCCGATTTAAAACTATCCTTAGGCATCCCCAACCCTTACTTATTCTTTGAACCATATAATGTTGTATAGCAGTAAATTGTTTATTAGAAGTGTACTTATAACAAGTATACTAAAGTAATGTAAATGTGTTTATTTAAAGTTGTATTATGAACTTATAAATAAGTGTTTGCATGAATCTTTTATTATGAACAGACATTTTGATATAATATATAGCATCAAGGTAGAATTACATACTATAGGTGAAAAATCTATCCGTTAATAGCTAGAAAGGATGGTGCTTGTTTATGAGAGTTAGAGTATATGATAAAGACGTTAATAATTATTTTGTTTCGGAAGTATATGCAATAATAAATACTGGATACTATGAAAAATATCTTGTACTTGAAGAAATAGATAGCAAGAGATATTTTAGGATGTTTGATTATTTGGATAAATCAAATGGTGGGCCACATTTTCCAGTAAATATTAATGTTATAAGTTCTAATGAATTACCTGAACCGTGGATATATAAAACAGAACCTGACTTGAAGTATTTTATGGATAAACTTAATACTAATGATAAATATAAAGGTATTTACGGCTATAGAGGGTATGCTTTCGTTTTTGAACAAAAAGAATTATTAATTGAATTATTTATTGGAAATAAAGTAACTTTTGAAGAGATGCTTGGATACAAGAAACAGATTTGCACAAAGTTAACTGGATGGAATTACGTAGAGTCTGAGGAAGATATACATAACATAATGAAAACATTTGGTGGATTCCATGATTCAGTGTTAAGGACTTTAAACTACGTAAGTGGTCATGAAAAAGATGAAGAAGGATGTTTGGTATTAGATAATGTTAGGCGAGTTTCAATGATATTTGATAGTCAATGGTCGGATAGTATTGAAATTATTTTTGAAGGAATGTTGGCACTTAACTTGAGACCTGCAAAGGATAATTATACTTCTGAATTGTTTTCAGCAACTATTTTATTAAAGGATAAAACTATTCTGTTTTACGATGATGAGGTAAATTCAGAACAGAAAGATTTTGAAGGGACTTGGATAAATGCATTGGGCATGAGATGGAGATTCTTACAAGAATAAAAGAATATTAGAATAGCTTTAGGATATATAGAAATTGTAAAAATAGCCTTGCTAACTAGCTTTACGGATAGTAGGGGGTTTATATGAATTCCGTTAGTCTATTAGGTCTGCTATATTTACATTTTTGCACCTATTAGTTTACTCCAAGTTTATGTTATGATAAAATGAAAAGTAACAGCAAATCGGATACTCCGAATGGGACTTGTAAATAATAATTGCTACAAGCATTGATATAACTGGAAAAGTAAGGCAAGTGAAAGCTTTTCGGACAGGGGTTCGACTCCCCTCGCCTCCACCATTGAAACCCACGAATTAGGTATTGACTAAAAAGTCAATACCTTTTTTTGTTTTTGAAGAAATACAAATTAATATGTATTTTGAGAGAAACTTTAGTGTAATATACATCTAAATATGGCTATTATTAAAAATTGGACTTGATATTTAAAAAATTATAGGTCTTTAGTTTTGATAATTAATTTTAGATTGTATAAGGAGTAAAAAGATAAATAATGTCGAAAAATGTTGTTAAAAAATTGACTAATTACACACATAACATATTTTAATGTCGAGTTTTGCATGGTAAAATCATGTAAGTGGGCTCGTACTAGAAAAAGGAAAAAATAAAGAAATTATATCAAAAAACACAAAGTATTACTAACATTTAAATTGTATTTAATTGGGACTAAAAGGAGGATGTATTTTGAAGAAGTATCAGAGGCTATTAGCACTCATATTAGTTATTACAGTTTTAATAACATCACTTCCAATGCAGGTGATGGCAGAACAAATAAACAATGTATCTGCAAATGATACAATTGAAAATGCTACATTAAATGAAGAGACTAAATCTAAGTTACCTGAACCTAGAGGAACTCAAAATTCAACATTACCCGAAAAAAATAAAGCTAAAATAATTGGGGAAATAGTAGAAGAAAGAGAAAAAAATGTAAAAAGATTCTTAAAAGAAGATGGTAGCTATGAGGCTGCTGTTTATCCAAGAGCAGTCCACTATAAAGAAGGCAATGAATGGAAAGATATAGACAACTCTTTAATTGAAAGCGTTTCTGAAGAAGATAATCAAGGTGTTTTAGAGAATAAACAAAATAGCTTTAAAGTAAAACTGGCAAAGAACACAAAATCTAAGAAGTTAGTTAAGATTAAAAAGGATAATTATGAGTTATCTTGGGGTATTGATAATGCTCTAGATTCAACTGGTCAAGTTAAAGCAAAAGATAGTAATTATATAAATTCATTATCAGAAGATGACAAGAAAAAGACTTTAAATAATATTAATTCGATTGTTGATTTTAAGGATGTATATCAAAATGTAGACTTTAGATATAACATTGCAGGCGAAGATGTTAAAGAAGATATAATAATTAAAGATAAAATAGAGAATTCAATATTTAAATTTAACATTGAGTTAAAAAATATACTTCCAAAGCTATTAGAAGATAATAGTATAGTATTTTATGATATAAATGACCCAAGTAAGCAAGTATTTTCTTTAGATGCTCCATTTATGTATGATGCTAAGGGAGAGGAAACTAAAGATATACAAGTAAGCATACAACAAGATGAAAAAGGATATGTACTTACTATAACACCAAATAATGAATGGATAAATAGTAGTGAGAGAGCTTATCCTGTTGTTATTGACCCATCAGTAAGTACTTCATTAGATAAAAGTAAAATATATGATGCGCATGTTTCTCAGAACTATCCAACTACAAATTATAAGGATAGTGTGATGTTAAAAACAGGGAAGGGTGCAAGTTCAGGTATAAATAGGTCGTATATTTCCTTCGTATTACCAGGGATGAGTACAGGAGATTTAATTACTAATGCTAATTTAGATTTAGCTTTATATACAACTAACTCTAATAAAGTTCAAATAGATGCTCATAAGGTATTAGGATCATGGGATTTATCGACTTTAACATGGAACAACAAGCCTTCATATAACTCTAAGATTGATGAATATGAACTTGTACAAGGTACATCAGGCCAATTTTTTTCATGGAATATAACAAGTATAGTAAAAGAATGGTACTCAACAGGAAATAACTATGGATTAATGCTAAAGAATCATGATGAAAGCGTTGGATATAATGAATATTTTTCAGCAAATACTTCATTAGCATATGAGATTTATAGACCACAAGTCACAATAGATTATGTAAATAACTCAGGACTTGAAAGTTATTGGACATATCATTCTCAAGATTTAGGAAGAGCTGGAACTAGTTATTTAAATGATTATAATGGAAATCTTGTGTTAGTTCATGATGATTTAGAAATGAATGGAAACAGAATGCCTATTTCTTTAAATCATGTATTTAATAGTAATAATAGAGAACGCAATATAGGATATGGATTTGGATGGAGATTAAACCTAAATCAAACAATTAACTATCAAGTAATTAATGGTACAACATACTATGTATATACCGATGAAGATGCAACAAAACATTATTTAGCATATGATTCAGTAAGCCAAGTATATAAAGATGAATCTGGACTTGACTTAACGATGACTATAGATTCAAGTACTACAGTGGAAAAGTATAAACTAAAAGATAAGGGTGGAAATCAATTAAGTTTTAATTCAGCGGGTTATTTAACTTATATTACAGATAATAATGGAAATAAGATAACTTTAGAGTATACTAATAATATTTTAACAAAAGTAACTGACGGATCGGGTAGAGTTACAGAATTAAAAATAGATGCAAACAATAGACTTTCAAGTATCATTGATCCAAGTGGAAGAACTACTACTTTTTCATATACATCAGATCAACTTAATAAAATAACCTATCCAGATAATAAATATACAATATATGAGTATACAGCAAGTAACAACTTAATAGGAGCAATAAATGCTGATGGGTATAAAATGTCTTACTCATATTATTCTGTTGCACCATATAGAATTAAAAATATAGAAGAAAAACATACAAATGGAACTTTAGGTGAGAAATTAGATATAGTTTATGGATATAATACTACTACGTTTACAGATTATAACGGAAGAAAAAATATATATCAATTTAATGATCAAGGAAATACAGTAAGTATCCAGGATCATAATGGAAATGCTCAATATTATAAGTATCTTGAAGATGGTGGGAATAAAAACAAACTTAGTAGTCAATCAAAGCTACAAAAAACAGTTTCAAATTATATAATTAACCATAATATTGAACAAAGTGGTAATTGGTACGAATTTAGTTATTGGGGATCAACCGCTAATATAAGTTTTACTACAGAAGAGAAGTATATAGGAAATCAATCTCTAAAGATTGAAAAAACAAATACGTTAGGGGACCACAACTACTATCAGACATTGGCTGTAGAAAAGGGCAAAACGTATACACTCTCAGGATATATGAAGACAAATAATATCTCAAATGTAAGTAATAAAGGAGCAGCTATATATATTACCTATCAAGCAGGCGATGGAACATGGATGCATGTATATTCTGATTATGTAACTGGAACAAAAAATTGGGATAGATATGAAGTAAAGTTTACATTACCAGCAGATGCAATGACTAATGAGGTAAGAGTAAAGGCAGGTATTAATGGAGAGACAGGAATAGCTTACTTTGATAATTTACAGCTTGAAGATGGATCTATAGCAAATAGATATAACTTAGTAGAAAATCCTGACTTAAAATATGGTACAGGTATTCCAACTTTCTGGTATAAAAATAGTGAATCTGATGCTTCAGATACACTAACAACTGTTACAGGACAGCCTTTATCACTAGATAGTAATGTCTTTAAAATCAATGGAGTTGCAGAGAAGCATAAAACTATTTATCAAACATTCGATATTTCAGGAAATGCAGGTGATACATTTGTTTTTGGAGGATGGGCAAAAGGGGAATCTGTACCTTCGACTAAAAGCACAGGAAGATACTTCGCATTAGAAATCGGAATAAAAAGAACAGATGGAAGTTTCCAATGGGTTGCAGCCCATTTTAATGAAGATTCAAATCAGTGGCAATATACTTCTAATGTAGTTGTTGCTGATAGTAATTATACTAAAATATTAATTCAGCCAATGTATTATAATAATGCAAATTCAGCATACTTTGATGGACTGCAGTTATATAAAGAAGAATTTGGTGAGAGTTATCAATATGACTCAAATGGTAATATAATATCTACTAAGGATTTAGCAAAGCAACAATCACAGTTTCAATATAACACTAATAACGATTTAATCAAGGCAACAGACCCTAAGGGAAATAACTTTAATTATTCATATGACTCAAAGCATAACTTATTAAATGCAACATCTGCTGAAAATGTTGTATATTCATTTACACATGATAGTTATGGTAATCCTTTAACAGCTAAAGTGGGAGATGATACTTTATTTATAAATTCATCATCAACTTATACTGCAAATGGAAACTATACAAAAACACTAACAGATTCAGAAGGAAATATTGTAACTTATAATTACGATGAAACTAAGGGGAACCTAGATAGTTTAGTAGATGTAAACGGAAAAACGACTTCTTATTCATATGACAATATAGATAGACTAGAAAGTGTATCTAAAGTTGCAGATGGAGTTAATATAACTAATAGTTATTCATATGAAAATAATAAACTAAAAACTATAACGCATAATGGATTTAGCTATAACTTTGGTTATGACTCTTTAGGAAATAATACAACTGTTTCAGTTGGAACTCAAAATTTAATAACAAATATATACGAAGCAAGAACAAGTAAACTCTTAGAGTCTAAATATGGAAATAACCAAAGAATAAGCTATGTTTACGATAACGAAGATAGGGTTATTTCTGAAAAATATATAGACAGTTCAAATAATACACATGAAAGATATAAATATGAGTATGATGCAAGTGGAAATGTAGGATACCATGAAGATTTAGTAAATGGATTAAGCTATAGATATATATATGACTTATCAGATAGGCTTGTTAAGATAAAAGAGTCAAATGGGAATACAGTGTCTTATGAGTATGATAAAAACAACAATAACAGCAAGGTTGTAGAAAAAGTAAATAACAATACATATACAACAAGCTATGGATATGATAAAGACAATAGACCTACAAATCTAATAACGCCTAAAGGAAAAACAACGAGTTATATATATGACCCAATAGGAAGAATTGACTATAGTACAATAGACACAGGTATACAGTATAAAACTGACTACACCTACAAAAGTGGAATAAATGGAGCTACAACAACTAAGGTAGAGTCTATTGATAATGGAGGAAAGAAAATTTCCTATACATATGACAAAAATGGTAATATAGAAACTATAACAGAAAATGGAAAAGTGATAAAGTATTACTATAATGAGCTAAATGAACTAAAAAGAGAAGATAACCAGGCTTTAAATAAAACAATAGTTTATACGTATGATGTTGGAGGAAATATCTTAACTAAAATAGAATATCCATACACAACAGGTACACCATCAAATCCAACTAAAACATATGATTATAACTATAATGATTATAACTATAATGATTCAAACTGGAAGGATAAGTTAACTAACTTTGATGGTAGGGAAATAACTTATGATCAAATAGGGAATCCATTAACATACAATGGATGGACATATAATTGGGAAGAAGGAAGACAGTTAGCAGGACTAAGTGGAAATGGATTAAATATATTATACAAATATAACTCTGATGGAATTAGAACAGAGAAAAAAGTAGGCGAAGTTACGACAAAGTATCATGTTGCAGGTGATAAGGTAACATTTGAAACTAATGGATCAGATAATATTTATTATACTTATGATAGTAATGATAATCTTGTAAGTATGGAGTTAAATGGAGTAGAATATTACTATGTAAGAAATGTACAAGGAGATATAATAGGCCTTATAGATGGTAATGGAACTCAAGTTGTAACTTACACTTATGATTCATGGGGTAAACTCATATCAATAGAAGGTAGTTTAAAAGATACATTAGGTATAAAGAATCCATATAGATATAGGGGATATAGGTATGATACTGAAACAGGATTATATTACCTACAAAGTAGATACTATAACGCTGAATGGGGTAGATTTATTAATGCAGATAACATTGCAGGTTCAAGAGGCGTTTTGCTATCTCATAATGTGTTTGCGTATTGTATCAATAATCCTGTTAATCAATCAGATGAAGGTGGATTTATTGCTCCTGCTGTAGTTGTTGCTGCATATATGTATGCCTGTAGCATTGCATCCTCACCGGATACACAACAAGATTTACAATTTATAGCCATGAATATAGCGAGAAGGAACTATTTAGCGGCTGCGCTAGACCTTGTTGGAGTTCTTGTACCGGGAGCTACTGGACTGGGGCAGTTGGCAAAACCAGGACAAAAGGTTACACTTAAATTATTACGTGCTATAGATAGATCTTTAGAAGGTACAGCTAAGTCAAGCTCAACAAAACTAAGAAAAAGTTTGATTGAGGCGGGAAAAAAGGTACCTGGGTTTGCTAATGCTGCACATCACATAGTAGCAGGGAATGCAGTGGGATCAAAAAAAGCTCGATTAATACTAAAAAAGTATAGTATTGACATAAATTCTGCATACAATGGGGCGTTTTTATCGAAATCATATCATAGTCGACTACATACTAAGGCCTACTATACAAAAGTAAATGATTTACTTGGAGAAGCTAATTCTAGATCAGAAGCAATAGAAATACTTAATGATATTGCTAGTCAATTAAGAAATGGTAAATTCTAGAACAGGAGGAATAAGAGAGTGAAAATTTGGCATTTAGATTTTGAAGTAGATGAGTATAATAATTTAATAGTTCAAGACGAAGAAGATTTGGAAAGTCTTGAATTCAATGGTAATAGTAAATCTAACATATGGCAACCTATGAATGTAAAGATATATGGA
Source organism: Sporacetigenium mesophilum DSM 16796 (assembly GCF_059569055.1). Classification (NCBI taxonomy): domain Bacteria; kingdom Bacillati; phylum Bacillota; class Clostridia; order Peptostreptococcales; family Tepidibacteraceae; genus Sporacetigenium; species Sporacetigenium mesophilum. The sequence continues at coordinate 193,130 of NZ_JCANUR010000002.1, forward strand.
CGTAAACCATTAAGTGATGTAACATGTTTGAGTTTGATACCTGGTATTCCGGTATTTAATAAGAAAGCACTAGAAGTGCTAGATGCTTTTATCAATGATAGTGTAGAAATTTTATCTTTAAATTGTAATAAAGGAGAATTCTTTGCTATAAATGTGATTAATATTTTAGATTGCATAGACTATGATAAATCAGAATATATAAGTTTTAAAAGTTCAGGCCGAATTATGAGATTCGAAAAATATGTATTTATAAAGGAATCTGTAAAAGAAAAGCATATTTTTAAAATTATAGACGAACCTAGAAGAAGAGCATTTGTATCTGATGAGTTTAGAAATAAAGTTCTAGAAAGTAGTCTAACGGGTTTTAAGTTTGAATTAGCATGGGATTCAGAAGAGATGTAGAAAATATACATTGAATAAAAATAAGAATTAACAAGGTTATCTCTTGTGAGGTAGCCTTGTTTTTAAATAGAAATAACAATACATATACAATAGGTTATAAATCGGTAAGTATAATAGACTTAGAAGTGCAACAATTTCTAAAGGGAAAGCTGATCATATTTATAGTAAATTTTGTTGGTGAATATTTTTTGCAAGACTACTAATTGCGTAGTTTTTCCGAGACTATAACAGTGCGCGAATTTCTACAAGCAATTTTTCTGAAGTACATAAATATTTTCAAGGTGCTTCTCAAGATAATCTTGAATTAGCCGAAGTTGAGGCACTTTAATACTTACTAAAAAACGTGAACGGAAGGGTAATACTTGCTATTACAACTGCTTTTTGGGGAGAAAACAACAAACTTTTTTCTACAGATACCTGCAATGAAATGATTGGAAATGGTGGATTTCTTTTGGCAAGACAAGTTATGGATTTGGATGAAGCAATAGAAGCTTGGAAAGAATATTATAATATGTCAAAGCAGCAATGTGATTTGCTAAAATCTGTATATAAACGTAAAGTAAATAATCCATATTCAGTCTTAACTCTTTCAATAGAGGAGATTAGTTTGATTGAGAGTGATGATGAAGAGGGGTTAAATGAAAGTAGAGTATCATTTGAAGAAATAGGTATTCAGTGGGAAGAATAAGTGATAACCTAGCTAACTGCAAAATATTCAATGAACTAACTACAAAATTTATCAGCGCACTAACAACAAAAGTAATACTATTTAAGGTAAAATCTGATTAGTGTTTAATAATACGTTAAAGCAAAAGCTATCTAATGTAACAATTAAAAAAATAAATATATATTATATAAATGAAGAATATCTATGCTAGATAGATAATTTCTATAGGTACATATAAACTTTAAGGGATATTGCAAAAGAGCAATATTCCTTTTTTAGTACTTAAAAATAAGGAGGATGTGAAAGTATGTTAAATCTATGGAGAAAGAAAGATATAAATCTTATTAGAGAGTATCCTAAAGAGGTTATGAATATTGTGGATGAATCTATTCAAATATTAAATGAGAATTATGGTGAAGATAGAGATGTTAGTAGAGATTTAGGGGGATATGTGTGTATAGTTGAGGATGTAGAAGAAGCAATCTATCTAAAAGAGAATATTATAAAAGGCATATTACCAGAATATGTTGACAAGATATCAACAAGAGAAGACCAAATATACAGCAATGCCTTGTATTTACTATCTTCTGATTATAGTATTATCGTAATATCTAAAAATGAAGTAACTGATGAATTACTACGATAGGCATCTGTACGATTATGTATGGATGTTTATTTTTATTTAGTTGAAAATATAGGAGGATTAATATGGAAAAACAAAAGAAAATATCAGCTAAAAGAGTTGATATTGTATCCTTAAAAATAGTAAGAGAAAAATCGTTTCTATATGCAAATAGACGAATAAATAATCCAACTGAAGCCTATAATTTGGTAAAAAATTTCTTGAAAGATAGTGATAGAGAGAAATTCTTAGTACTATGCTTGGATGTAAAAAAACAACCTGTTAGTATTCAAACAGCTAGTATTGGACATCTAAGTGCGACAATAGTTCATCCAAGAGAAATATTTAAAGTGGCTGTATTAAGTAATGCATCGAGTATAATTTGTTTCCATAATCATCCAACAGGCGATTGTAATCCTAGTAGAGAAGATGAAGATATGACATTAAGATTAAAGGAATGCGGTGAGGTTCTTGGTATACCAGTAGTTGACCATATAATAGTGGGAAGCAATGACTTATTCTATAGTTTTAAAGAACACAATAAGATATAACAACACAAGAGAAGGCTTAGTTTTGTAAAAAACTAGGTCTTTTTGATATATCTCTATATATGATAACAGGTAAGTAAGAGTCTAAATAAGTACTAAAACTAAAAGGAGTGATACACATGTTTAATGAGGAAAATAGATATTCTACAAAAGGAATAGTGGATTAAGTTCCTATAGATATTCAGATATTAATGTGGTCTGAAATAGATAGTATAAGGAAATCTCCTATAGAGTTGGACTATTTGCAAGTATTTAAGCTATCAATAAAAGATAGAGAGTTAGGGGTAATTGAAATACAACATAATCAAGAGATACCAGAATATAAACAAATAATAATAGTAAAAAGCAAAGATATAAAAAGAGATATGAAGATATTTGTAATAGATGAAGTTTCACATTCAACAATGCTATTGGCAGAAGAATACTAAATAGAATAGGAGAGATAACATATGAAATACAAGTTAGTACAGGAACAATTGTTTGAGATAAGCAAAGATAAGTGGTTAGGAAATTTACGTTTTGATTTTTACGATAGTTTACAAAGACCTTCAAATAAATTTTTTCCATCAGATCTTATATATGAGTTAGATAAGACAGGGGATATATCCTTAAAGAAGATACAAGAAGAAGTTAATATCATACAGTTTGATATAATAAAAAATTTTAAAAACCTTGTCTCCATAGTTGGTGGACAAGGTTATTCTTTTGAAAAGACGTTGTATATATCTATGGAAGAAGCAGACTATGCAGTAAAGCTAACCCCTACAACTGATAGTTACAATTATATATTCATATATAGAAAGGATAGATAATTATGACCAAAATATTACAACTAATTGCAGAAATAATAGATTTAATAATTAGTGGCATAAAAGCTAGAGAAGCTGTCACAAAAGTATCTACGTATAGTGGAGTAGATAAGAATAAACTCTGGGACTTAATACCTAGTAAATATAAATAAGATAAGGAGAATATAATATGAGAAAAACTACTAAAACGGATTTGTGTGAGAAGGAGACAAAGTATTGCAAAATAATGAAAAGTGTGACTGTAGAAGATGGGGGCGAAACCTTCGCATTAGAAAGAATATATGTAAAATCTCTTGATAGAGAAGAAATAAGACTATGCCTTTATAAAGATTGTTTAGATAGGCCACAAAAACTAATAGCTAGACCTGTAGATTTAAGTGAGGAGAAATTGTTAGAGCTAATTCTTAAAGGAATAAAATCGGATGTTTTAGATAATAGTTTTCGACAAGCGTTGAAGAAGGTCGTAGATTAAATTATAAAAACCAGGCTATCTAGGGTTTAATGTAATACTAATTAATATTACTTTATAAAAGTTATATATGCTTCTTAGTACAAAAAATATATTTCAATATTAGATTTTTATGTATAAAAGAAATATAATAGTTACATGAGTATAAGAAACAAGTATTAGGAGGTAAAATTACTATGAAAAAAAAGAATTGTATTGTCTTTGCTGAATTAGCAAAAGAATTATATGAAGAAGAATTTAGTAAAGCTTATGTGAATTATGAAATCAATTATATAAAGAATAAACGTGAGAATTTTAAGAGTATAATAAATCTATTAGGAATTGATAAAAAAAAATATGAAGTCGAAAGAAAAGTTGGAAAAGATGTAAAAAAGAAGCCCGTAGAATATTATATTCCAAATGATGAAAAAGAAATAATTAAACTTTGGTTAAGAGAATACTCAACATCTGCATACTTAAAAATGCTGAGAAAAATAGAAAAAAACAAATATAATGAACATGAGAATGATAAAAAAATTGAAAAACTGAAAGAAGAATTTTTTATAGAAATGTTTTCGATATTGATAAAAGAGTTTTATTATGATCCTAAAAAAATTGAGGAAAAAGTAGGGGCATTTTTGAATAATAATCAATATTTATATAAAAACATGAGCGAAGCTATATATAGATCAGTATGTAAATCTATAGCAAAGCCTTTTAAAGATATAAGAGGAAGTTTACAAAGTGGCGTAACAGGATCATTAAAAGATCTAGAAAAAAGTAAATATACAGATGGCTTAAAATACCAAGATCCGATTAAATGGATAAGCCCTATGGAAAGTACTGCATTATTACTAATATATAAGCAAAAAATAGAAGATTTATTGAATGAATTAAATGAAGTATCCAATATATTATCAGATATTAATATTGATAAAGCAGATGATAAAGATAAACTAGGTGATTTAAAAAATATTATTGAAGCTATTAATATATATGAAGAGGATTGTAAAAATAAATATAATGTTAAAGATAAAAAAACATATATGAGTAAGGAAGAAATTGATAATCTTTTAAAAGGTACTTCATTCAATCAAAGAATAAAAAATACAGAAATAAATATTTTCATAGAAAATGACGAAAAAAAATAACTCTAAAATGAGTTATTTTTTTTGTGTTTAATAGTTTATAAAGTAAAAAAAGGCATTTAAAGCATTGAAATAACTAGGCTTTACGCGTTTAGGGGCATTTTTTTTCTCAAAAGCAATGTCCTATTATCGATTAAAACAAAAAAAGTTATACTAGTATTTGCAAAAGATAATAAAACACAAAAAGGGGGCACAAAGCTTTTTTAAAGAAATACTAAATTTAATATTCAAGGAGGAGTAAAGTATGAGTTGCTGTTCAAGTTTTAAAATAGGGATAATACTAGATATTAATGATTTAATGATGGAAGATGGTACGAAAGTGATAAAACTTTCATTAGTGAGTGTTGACTATAACTATATAGGAAGCTTTGATATTCATCAAGATAGTAAGTTAGTGAACCAATTAATAGATGCTATATATTGTTATGACGACGTGATTGGTGAAAAAATTATTATCAGTGTAAAAAAAGGCAAAAGTGGTGTCTTGGCTATAGAAAATATAATACCTTATGAGCCAGAAGAATATTGCTTATATATTGATGACGATGAGTATTTAGATTTGGATGATTTAGATTTACATGGATTAGGTAATGTGGGTTATTCAGATAATGAAGGTATGAATTTCTATTATATGTAACTATTAAAAAGGGGGCGATTGGTATGTCACAGAGCAATATTATAAAAGTTCCATATCCCAATATATTATTAAATAATGATGGGATATATGTAAGTAATGAAGGCAAACAAGAGAAGGTATCCAATAAAATTTGGATATCTTCTATTAGAACAAATATAGATACAAACGAAGTTAAAGCTAAAATTAAATATATAGGAATTAATTCTGAAAATGAGTTAGAACTTGAAAGAGATGAATATTTGAATCCTACTAATCTTATGCGATTTCAGAAATATGGATTAGATATTATGAAAAATAATTCAAATATAATAACGCAACATTTAAGAAATGAAGAAGATCGTGCAAATAAAGAGTTTTGTCATTCAAGACTTGGATTTGACAATTACAAAGGGAAAGAAATATATAAACTATACAACTGTGTAGGAATTGATTCAAAGTATAGTGGAAACATGGAGATGAAGCCTAAGGGCGAAAGAGATAAGTGGATTCAGATGTTTAATGAAGAGGTTTTAGGCCATGCACCACTTGAGTTTGCTATAATATTAGGATTGTCATCTGTAATATTAGGATATATAGGTGAAGAACTTGGTCTAGACACAACAATTGTGCATCTAGAAGGAAATTCAACTACAGGGAAATCTACGGCTGTAAAGCTAGCTATATCGTTGTTTGGTTACCCTGATGTTAAAAAAGATGGCTTGTTTTCAACATATAATGCAACTGGTAATGCTTTGATAAAGCAATTAACAGGTATAGAGGGGGTTCCTTTTGCATTTGATGAAATATCCATCTCTAAAATAAATAACTTTACAGATACCATATATAAGTTTGCTAATGGTACAGATAAGGCCAGGCTAAATAAGGATTCAGAATTGAGTCAAAAAGATTCATGGCTGACAACGATATTGTCTACAGGGGAAAGATCGTTGATAGAATCTGCTAATAAAAATGCAGGTATACAGATAAGAGTAATTGAAATAAGCAACCTAACGTGGACTAAAGATGCTAAAAATGCAGAAAAGATAAATCAAGTAATTCTAGAAAATTACGGACACCTTGGAATAGAATTTGCACAACTAGTAATTGAAAAAGGAAGAAAACATATAAAAGAGTTATATGAAAGACATAAAGGAATGCTGAATATTGCATTTGATAGAGAACAAGTTAAAGATAATTTTACAGATAGAAGAATAAAAAAACTTGCAATATTACTAACTACAATGAAATTATTTGAAGAGCTAGTTGGTGTAAAAATGCAAAGAAATGAAATATTAGATATATTGATTGATGTAGAAAAAGAATCAATTAAAAATAGAAACTTTAATAAATCTGCTATGGATTACATAATACAATATGTAAGTTCAAATAAAAGCAAGTTTACTCAGATTGCTAGATTAAGAGGACATTCTCCAACCCCAAAATATAATTCAACGAATTCATGGGGAAGGTTAATTGAAAAAGATGAACATATAGAATTAGAGATTCTAACGGATCATTTTGACAATATGATTAAAGAAGGTGGATTCGAGTCTAGCAGAACAGTTCTAAAAGAACTTAAATCTACTGGAGAATTGGATTGTGAAGCAGATAGATATACAAGAGAAAGAAAGACTGATGTAGGCGTGCGAACTAAGGTATATGTTATAAAAATACCTAAATAATAGCGGATAAAAAGGTAAGTAAGTGTTATAAGAAAAAAGGCAGTTTTCATATTAAATATAAAATACTTAGGGGGTAATAAAGATGGAATATAACAAGTATGATTATGAATATGCAATATTTGAAGATTGTAGAGTTAATGCAGAACTTGAATATAGACAAGATATCGAAAATGAAGATATGACAATATTTAATGACCAAAGTTATGAAGAAGAGGCGGAATATTATCATTGGCTAAGCCGATTAGAAAAAAGAGATGCAATTATAGATTCACTAAATATAGAAGAGATAAGTAATATAGCTAATACTTTGGAGTCTGACACAGCAGTAAAGTATCTAGTAAATATACTAGAGAAGCTTACACAAGTATCTTAAAAATAATTTGTTTGAGATGCTAAGTGAAAATAATACGGGAAAACGGGAAACCCCATTTTCCCGTTGAATATGAAATCATAGACAAGTTGTATATATAGAATCAATTAAAAAAATAGAGTGTAGTATCAATAGATACCTAATTCGAAGAAACTTAGCTTACAAATATATATTATATATAGGAAGGATATAATTATGAAACCAGAATATAGAGTCAATATCAGTCGGAAAAGCTTATATTCTAAGTCAGCAAAGAAGGAAGAAAATATAGGGGAAGCAGTAAAGGGTAAAACATATATTAGCAAAGGCTTAATAGAAGTACTAATCAAGATACTTGACGAAGCAAATTAATTGAATCTAAGGGATTGTAAGAAAATATGCAATTCCTTTAAAATGCTAAAAACTAAGGGAGGGGTAAGGTTATGGCACAAGTAAAAGCAGTAGTATACGCAAGATTTAGTTCAGATAATCAAAGAGATGAATCAATAGATGCTCAAATAAGAGCTATAGAAGAGTATGCTAAGAAGAATAAGATATCAATTGAAAAAGTATTTACAGACAGGGCTAAATCTGCCACATCTGATAAAAGACCAGAGTTTCAAAAGATGATAAAGTACTGTGAATCAGGAACAGTTCAAATGGTTTTGGTACACAAGCTAGATCGTTTTTCTAGAGATAAATACGATTCAGCGGTATATAAAAATAAGCTAAGAGCTAATGGAGCTAGAGTAGTAAGTGTGCTAGAAAACTTAGATGATAGCCCTGAATCTGTAATACTGGAATCAGTCATTGAAGGGATGGCTCAGTACTACTCAGCAAATCTTGCTAGAGAAGTGATGAAAGGAATGAAAGAGACTGCTCTCCAATGTAAACATACTGGAGGACTACCTCCTTTAGGATATGATTTAGCTTATGATAAGACATATATAATAAATGAACAAGAAGCGCAAGCAATTAAACTTATATTTGATAGATACATTAGTGGATATCCATATAGCAAGATAATTGATGAACTAAATGACCTAGGATACAAAACTAAAATAGGCAATAAGTTTGGGAAGAATAGTTTAAATGGTATATTGAATAATGAAAAATATACAGGCGTTTATGTGTTTAACAAAGCTCAAAGAAAAGGAGTAGGGGGGAAAAGAAATAGTCATAAGACCAAAACTGAAGAAGAAATAATAAAGGTAGAAGGGGGAATGCCTGCTATAATAGATAAGGAAACATTTGAACAAGCACAAGAAATGTTAAATAAGAGAAAGAAAGCACCTGGAGCACATAAGGCTACGACATTGTATCTATTAACAGGAATAATAAGATGTGGTGAATGTGGACATTCTATGCAAGGTAATAAGAGAAAAGATAAATATGAAAATGACTATATCTCATATAGGTGTGGGTGTAGAAAACAAAAAAGAGATTGCAATAACAGAGAGATAAATAGAAACTACTTGGAAGAGTTCATTTTAACTGAACTTGAAAAGCATGTACTTAATGATGAGGCAATACCTTTATTAAGCAAAGATCTAAATGAAAGGTTAAAATCAAAAAATAAAAATAATAATGAGATGCTAAAGAGCTTAGAATTACAGCTAGAGAAGGTCAACAAAGAGGTAGGTAATATATTAAATGCTATAATGAATGGAATTGTCAATAATATGCTGAAAGACAAGTTAGATGAATTAGAGCAAGTAAAGGTTAACCTGAGTGTAAAATTAAATGAACTAAAGATAGAAAATGATAGTATAGATACAGTAAGTATAACAGAAGAACAAATAAGAGTAATGTTTTCTAAGTTTAAAGATTTTGTAATGACTAGAAACTTACCCGAATGCAAAAAATTTATAGGTGACTATGTTAAGGAAGTTTTAGTATATAAAGACCACGTTGAAGTGATATTCAACGTGGTTTTTTCTTTGATTGATGATAAAATAGCTTACGATTTGCATATTGATGTACAGAGAGAAAAAATAAAAGTTTAGACAAGTTTTTACAAATTTTTACAATGTGTATAGTATAAGATAGATATGGGATTTAATACTAGAAGGGAGAAATCAAATATGTTAAAAAAATACGTTTTTATACCATTAATTTGTACAATGCTACTTGCAGGATGTTCAAATACTAAAGGAAATGATAGTCAAGTAAAGGGTGCAGATAATACTTTTGTAATGTTGAAGGATGTTAGTGGTGAAGATGATACCTATTATACCTCAGATGTTTATATAAAATATGAAGGAAAAGATGAGGAAAAAATAGCATCAGGCATATATAGAGATTCTATTCGAGAGTACTTAGAAGGTGATAATTCTATAATTATGCAAGATAAAGAGAATAATTTATACAAATATTCTAGCGATGGAGATAAAGAAAAAATAGGAACTGACTTAATGGAGATATTATCCATTTCAGAAACAGATACTACTCCATATGAAGTATCTTCAAATAATGAAACAATAGCATATATAACATCAGATGAATCACTATATATAAAGTATCCAAATAAAGATAAGGAAAAAGTTGCAAGTAGTGTTTATTATTATGAGGTAGATAATACTGGTAATTATTTATATTATTTAAATTTAGAAAATGAATTATATGTATATGATAATAAAGGAGAGAAAAATAAAATATCAAGTGATGTACAGTCGTTTATAATATCTGATAGTGGAGAAAAGGTTGCCTTTTTAACTAATGACGAGATATTATATACAAAAAATATAGGTTCTGATGAAAAAATCAAGATAAATTCAGGTGCTATCGATATTTACTCAGTGGGCTTCTATGATGATGATAGCATTACTTATCTAAATGACTATAATGGTGAAAAGGGAGAATTATATATATATCCTAAAAAAGATGACAAATCTAAAATTGCTTCAGATATTAAGTTATATGGAAGAATAGATGATAAATTTTATTATATAAATTCAGAAGATGTTTTATGTGAAAAGATGATAAATGAAGATAAATCAACTACAATAGCATCAGATGTACAAGATATAATACTTATTGACAATGGAATTATATATATAAATAAAGACGGAGATATTTATACTAAAGAAAATAATAAAGAAGCTGTGAAGATAGGTAATAATATAATGGATACTGATAAGATTAGTATAGTAGATGATAATGAAATAGTATATCTTATGAAAGATAATGAGCTATTCAGGGGGAAAGATAAAATAGCTACTGAAGTACTAAATTATGTAAGTAATTCTAAAATTGTAGCATATGTAACAAAAAATAAAGAAATACATTCTTACAACATAAAAAGTAAACAAGATAAAGTAGAGATAAGTGATGCTAAAAGTTATTCGCAAATATATTTAGAAGACCAATTTTTGTTCTCGAATACTTTAGAGCCTTATGAAGTAGCTGGATTTTGGAAAGTAAACTCAGAAATGGATGGAGAGTATATATTAGAATTTAGTGGATCTAATAAGCTGATACGTTATTTCTCAGAAGGAAACAAGGAAGTTATTAATTATAAAATAAGTTTTAGTGAAAAAGATTATTTTTCTGCTACAGCCCAAGGAGATTATGAAGGTTCACTTATTAGTGTAGCAAGGGATGATGAGAATAATATAACTGTAGTAATTGATGCTGCGGAGGAGTGTCCAGCAGTTAAAATATCTAAAGAAGAGGCAAATAGTATAATAAATGGAACTGCTGAAACTAACATATCTACGGATTCGTTAAATGAAGATTCAAACAGAGGATCAGGAGATATAGAAGATCAAATAAAAAATCTCATACAAGATTACGAATATGATTATGTAAAAGCAGTGAATAGTGGCGATGCTTATATAGTGACTCCTCACTTAGTATATAACGGTAAACTATATAAAGATCATTCAAAAAATATATATGATTACTATGAGAGAGGAATAAGTGAAACTCTATATGAAGCTAAAGTACAGAATATAGAAGAAATTAATGATAGAGAATGTAGAGTCAAGGTGTATGAAAAAATAGGTATAATAAAAGAGGGTAAAGAAGATGTAAAAGAATTTAATGCTACATATATAGTAGAATTCGATGGGGACAAATGGTTAATCAGAGAAATGTTATAGTATATATAATCGTGGGTATTATTCCTGCGATTCGCCTCCACCATTAAAACCATGAATTAGGTATTGACTTTATAGTCAATACCTTTTTTATTGAAGAAATGCCAAATACACATATTTAATTAATTTTGTGATTGCTTACAATAAAGATTGTTAATTTTATGTTATACTATTTATGTAATGAGTATAAAGATTAAAGTACATATTGAATATAATTCTCTTAAGGAATAATTGGAGGGGTAAATATGAAAATAACTGAAGGATATATGCCTTTTGAAGGTTTCAAAACCTATTACCGTATAGTAGGTGAAGCAACACAAGGAAAGAAACCATTAGTATTACTTCACGGAGGACCAGGTTCTACACATAATTATTTTGAGGTATTAGATAAGATAGCTGAAAGTGGTAGACAGGTAATAATGTATGACCAAATTGGCTGTGGGAATTCATTTGTGGAAGGCCATCCTGAGTTATTTAACGCTGACATTTGGATAAAAGAGCTTATTGAACTAAGAAAATATCTAGGACTTGAAGAAATTCATCTATTAGGTCAGTCTTGGGGAGGTATGCAGGCTATTTGGTATGCTATTGAACATAAACCAAAGGGGATCAAATCGTATATTCTTTCATCTACTCTTTCTTCTGCAAAACTTTGGGAAGAAGAGCAAAAAAGAAGAATATCGTATATGAATGAAGCTGATCAAAAGGCTTTACTTGATGCAGTAAATACTGGAGATTATTCTAGTAAGGGGTATAATGATGCATTAGAAAAATTTATGGAAATGTACGCTGCAGGTAAGGTGACTGAAGATTCTCCAGAATGCTTAAGAAGACCTAAAAAATCTGGTTCTGAAGCATATATTGTAGGATGGGGGCATAATGAGTTTTCTCCTACAGGTACTCTTGCTGGATATGAGTTTACAGATAGGTTACATGAAATACAGGAACCTTGTTTAATAACTAGCGGAGCGATAGATCTAAGTTCACCATATATTTCAAAAACTATGTATGATAAAATTCCTAATAGTAAATGGGAACTATTCCAATATTCGAGACATATGCCATTTGTTGAAGAAAATGAAAAATATATAGACGTTTTAACTAAATGGTTAGATGAGAATGATTAAAATTATATGAATTTATATAAAGATAGAGAGCTTTTCTGCATAAATCAGAATTGCTCTTTTTTATTGCAATATAAATAAATCACTAATTATGTAATTATTTGTTATAATTATATTAAACTAAAATACCACCTGAGGAGAAAGTCATCAAATGAAATGGATAAAAGACAATATAATAATTATATTATTAATTGCAATAACAATTCTTAGTGTGTCATTGTACAAATTAAATAAAGAAGTTCAATTTACTTCAGTCAAAAACCTAAAATACCATTTTTACTTTATAGGGCAAAACTCAGTAGACCCTTTTTGGAATGAAATAAAAAAGGGGGCAGAAGATGCAGCTAAAGATTATAACGTTGCAGTTGAGTTTAAGTTTCCTAAATTTACAAATAAGCAAGAAGAGCTTCAGTATCTAGATATAGCTACAACTTCCAATGTAGATGGAATTGTAACACATGGTTATAACGATGAGGAATTTACAAATTTAATAAATACAGCTTACAGCAAAGAAATACCTGTAGTAACTATAGATAATGATAGTGAAAACAGTGATAGAAAATCTTTCATAGGCGCTAATAGTTATATGCTTGGATTAGAAGCAGGCAAACTAATGGCAAGGGCTACAGGTGGTAAGGCAAATATAGCTATAATTATAAATAATGATTACGATTCAACTAGTCACAATTTAAAAATAAATGGTTTTTTAAGTGCTATAAAGGGATATCCAGACATTAAGCTAGAAAACGTTTATAGTTCGAAAATGGGGATATTAAGTGCTGAAGAAATAACTCAGTCTATAATTACTGATAATAAAAATATAGATGCAATTTATACAACTACATCAGTAGATACTTTAGGAAGTGCGCAACTTATAGTTGATTTTAATAAAGCAGGAGATATAAAATTAATAGGATATGGAGATACAGATGAGATATTAAGATACATAGATAAAAACATAGTATATGGGACTGTAGTAAGTGACGGTTATAAAATGGGCTATGAGAGTATAAAGGCTTTAAGTGAAATAAAAGAAAATAAAGTTGTTTCTAGTAAAATAGATACTGGATTAAAAGTAATAACGAAGGATAATTTATACAGGATAAATGACAATAAAAAAAGACATCAAATAGAGGGCTAAATATATGAATAAAGAGTTATTTTATTTTAAAGGTATAAGAAAAAAGCTTATTTTGTTTTTTTTAATAATGTTAATTTTATTTTCAGGTGCAGCTATTTATTCATATAAGAATGCAGTAAATAGCTCTAATAGTTTGAACTCTATAGTTTCAGACTATGTATATCTTAATGATTTGAACAATGATATAGACTTACTAGAAACACAAGTAGAAACATATCTTAGCACTAAGTCATCGGAATCATTATTAAGTTATTATAAAACATACAATAGATTACAAGAAAGTTCGTTGAAAATATCAAATGAAGTTGTAAGTGATACTGATAGACTTATGTTAAAAGATATTAGGAGTATGATAGGTAATTTATTAATTGAAAGTGATAAAGCAGTACAAGCAAAACGTGGAAGAACGAGCAGTGAATATATTGCTCACTTTACAAGGGCAAAGGAAATAAATAGTTATATAAAACTATATGTAAATGATCTTTTAAACAGTAAACTAGAAGATAGTTCAAATGAATACGACGTTATATATAGTAAGATGCAATTTATGAATTTATTAAATATATTTATTATACTATTTTCTATAATTTTTAGCGCCATAACAGCTGTTTATATAACATATCGTATAACAAAACCTATAATAGAACTTTCTAATGCAGCTAAAAGAGTATCAGAGGGAGATCTTAACATAGACCCTGTAGTTGTTAATACAAATGATGAGATAAGTATATTAGGAAAAGCTTTTAATAACATGATAGAAAGTATAAAAAATTATATACAGGAGATAAAAGATCAGGTAGAGGTAGAAAAAAGATTAAAAGAACAAGAAATGCAAAACTTTAAAATTAAAACCTTATTAAAGGATGCAGAATTAAAGTCTCTTCAATCTCAAATAAATCCTCATTTTCTTTTTAATACATTGAATGTAGCATCTCAGCTTGCATTAATAGAAGATGCAGAGAAGACTTCAGAATTTATACAAAAATTTTCTGATTTATTTAGGTACAACCTAAGAAAAATAGATGAACCTGTAACTATAAGAGATGAAATAGAAATTACAACGACTTATATGTATATACTAAAAACTAGATTTGGAGAAAGAATTCAATTTACAAAAGAAATAGATGAATCGATATTAGATATACAAATTCCGTGTACTATAATCCAACCTATAATAGAAAATGCATATATCCACGGATTAGAAGACCTTGAGAGAGATGGAGCAATAAAATTAATTGTTAAAATTGAAGAAAACAATATTTTAATCCAGGTAATAGATAATGGGTCTGGAATGTGTGAAGAACAAATAAAGTCCATTCTTTCTAATAATAAAATTTCAAATGAAGTTAAGAGTCATGTTACTGGTATAGGGATGCAAAATGTAATAGATAGATTAAAGATATTTTATAACATATACAATACAGAAGATATTGTATATATACAAAGTGAAATTGGAAGTGGGACTAATGTTACACTAAAAATACCGTATGATAAGGGGGCTGTTATTGATGCTAAAGCTCTTAATTGCTGATGATGAGTATCTATCTATAGAATCTATTAAACTTATTATAGATAAATATGTTGAAGATATAGAAATAGTAGGTACTGCCAAATCAGGAAGAGAAGCTATAGAAAAGGCTGTTCAATTAAAGCCTGATGTTATATTCATGGATATAAAAATGCCGGGGATAAATGGAATAGAAGCAATTAGACAAATTAAAAATATAAACACTAATACTAAATTTGTTATGATTACAGCTTATGAATATTTTGACTATGCCAAAGAAGCTATAAATTTAGGGGTACATGATTATATACTCAAACCGTTAACTAAAAGTAAAATAATAAAAACTTTAAGCGAATTAAATGAAGTAATACAAAAAGAAAGAGAAATTATTAAACAAGAGATAATAATGAAAGAAAAAGTTACTAAAGTGATACCTATAATGGAAAATCAATTTATTTATTCAAAAATTATAGATGATGAAGAAATTGCTAATACAGAATTTTATGAGGATATATTTGGTGTTAAATTAAATACGGGATATGTTTTAATGGCATATATAGATGACAATGAAAGTGTTAAGGTAGACAAGATAAAAGATAACCTAAAAAAACAGGATTTTTATGAAACATTTACATTGAGTTTAAAAAGTATAACTGACTGTATAGTAAGTTTGCCACTTAATGACCGAATAATATCATATGTAATTATAGATGAATTTATGGATGATAATAGCCTCAAGGATTTATCTATTGAAATAGCAAATAAGGTTAGCAAAAAAATAAAGATGAATGTAAATATAAATTATAGATTAGGAATAGGAAGAACTTATGGGGTAGAAAATTTATTGAAGTCTTATAATGAAGCCTATATTGCCACGTCAATTTCAAGTGATAAAATAGTAACTCATTATGAAGATATTTTACTATCTTTAAATAATTTAGATATATATCCTAAGAGCAAAGATGAAACTTTGGTTCAAAAAGCATTAATGGGAGATTTAAATGGAGCATTAAATATATTAGATGAAATATTTTATTGGTTATCATTAAATTATTCTGATGATATAAATAAAACAAAGGCAAAATTATTAGAATTATTAATAGCTATAAAAAGAAATATAAACTCACATATAAGTGAAGATGGTATATTTGAACAAATATATATAACAAACATTATTGAATCTAATGATATAAATAGTTTAAAAGTCACCTTTAAAAATTATATAAAATCCATTGTATCAAATGTTGAAAATTTTAAAAATAGCAAATTAAGCGGAATTATTAGTGAAGCGATAAATTATATTACTAAGAATTATAACAAAGATATAAGTTTAGATGATGTGGCCACAGAATTAAATATGAGCTATCATTATTTTAGTAAGTTTTTCAAAGATACAATTGGGAAAAATTTTGTTGACTACTTAACTGAATTAAGAATAGAGAAATCAAAAGAACTTTTAAAAGACAACACTATAAGTATTAAATCAATATGTTATGAAATAGGATACCACGATCCTAATTATTTTAGTAAGATATTTAGAAAAGCAACGGGAATGACACCTACTGAATACAGAACAAGTATAATATAATCTAAGAGGTGTAAGGATGAAAAAATATATTAAGCTAGCGATAACTGTAGTTCTTTTTATTGTACTTATAATTTTATCTTATTTTACAATAAAAAATTACAATCTATATACTAGTATAAAAAAAGATGATAATAACGTTTCAAACATTGTAGATAATAGAATAAAAATTGGTTTTTCCCTTGGAACATTAAAAGAAGAAAGATGGATCAAGGATAAAGATATATTAATGGCAAAATTAACTGAACTTGGTGGGGATGTTTTAATTCAAAATGCTAATAACAACGACGAAGATCAACTACAGCAAGTTAAATATCTTATAAGTGAGGGTATTGATGTACTTATAATTGTTCCAAATGATTTAGAAAAAGCTTCTAAAGCCGTTGAATTAGCAAAGAGAAATGGAATAAAGGTTATTTCCTATGATAGGCTTATACTAAACTCAAATGTCGATTTATATATATCATTTGATAATGTAAAAGTCGGAGAACTTATGGCAACTAGCCTAGTAAATAATGCTCCCAAAGGGAATTATCTTATAATTAATGGAGCTAAATCTGATAATAACACAACACTTATAAAAAATGGATACGATAAAGTTCTAATAAATAATAAGGACATAAATATTATAAGTGAAAAATGGGCAGAAAATTGGATGACTGAATATGCATTTAATGTTACTGATGAATTTATTCAAGAAAAACATAAAATAGATGCCATTATAGCTGGAGATGATAGTTTAGCAGGAGGGGCTATTAAAGCACTATCAGAACATAGATTGGCAGGTCAAGTTAAAGTAGTTGCTCAAGATGCAGATCTTGCTGCGTGCCAAAGAATAGTAGAAGGAACTCAACTTATGACTGTATATAAGCCAATAGAAAAACTTGCTTTTGCAGCAGCTAATATGGCTATGGCTATGGCTAAAGGTGAAGAGATGAATATTAAAGATACTATATATGACGGAAGATATAATGTACCGTATTATGTAATTCAACCAATACCAGTAGATATAAATAACATAGATGAAACTATAATAAAAGATGGGTTTCACATGAAAAATGAAGTTTATAGAAATAAATAAGGCCTTAATATATTGCATTGTTGCAATATATTAAGGCTTTTTTAATATATAGTATTTTTTTATATTAAAAAATTGCTATATATTAAACCTAAATAAGATAGAAGGTTAAAATTATTCAGATAATAAAAAAATACTACAGAACATAAGCGTATTATATAAAGTATTAGTGTAGTACAATTTTAATGAGGAAAACGATTATAGTATGTAACAAATAAAAAATAGGAGGTATTTATAATGAAAAAGATTAAGATTTTGTCATTATTATGTTCTTTTTTATTAGTTCTAGGTCTTCTTTCTGGATGTACTAGCACTGGTGATAACTCATCAGATAGTGGAGAAAAGAAGATAAAGATTGGACTTTCTCTACCAACTCAAAGAGAAGAAAGATGGGTTAAAGATAAAGAAAAGATGGAAGCTGTAGCTAAAGAACTAGGAGTAGAGTTAATAGTTAAAGTTGCAGATGCTAACATGCAAGAACAAATAACTCAAGTTGAATCATTATTAACAGAAGGAATAGATGTTTTAATATTAGCTCCACATGATGCTGCAGCTGCTGCAACATTAGTTGATAAAGCTAAGCAAGAAGGAGTACCTGTAATATCTTACGATAGATTAATAACTAATACTGAAAACTTAGATTATTATTTATCATTTGATAACGAAAAAGTTGGAGAATTACAAGGTGAATTTATAACTAAAGAAGTTCCAGAAGGTAACTATATATTAATGGCTGGAGCTCCTACAGATAACAATGCTAAATTATTCAAAGCAGGGGCTATGAAACACATACAACCTCTTATAGACTCAGGAAAAATAAAAGTTATAGCTGATCAAGCTGTTGAAAACTGGGTTCCAGAAAATGCTTTAAAAATAGTTGAAGCTGCATTATCTGCAAACAACAATAAAGTAGATGCAATACTCGCTCCAAATGATGGAACTGCTGGAGCTGCTATACAAGCATTATCTGCACAAGGTTTAGCAGGAAAAGTGCCAATAACTGGTCAAGATGCTGAAAAAGCAGGGGCTAAGAGAATAATGGAAGGCACTCAATCAATGACAATATTCAAAGATACTAGAAAATTAGGTGAAGAAGCTATAAAAATGGCTATAGCTTTAGCTAATGGAGAAACTATAGAAACTAATGGTAAAGTAGATAACGGTAAGTTTGAAGTACCATCAGTATTATTAACTCCAGAAGTTGTTACTAAAGCAAACTTAGAAAAAGTATTAGTTGAAAGCGGATATATGAGCGCTGATGATTTAAAATAAAAAACTGTTAAAATTTGAGGAATAACTTTATGTTATTCCTCAAGTTGTCTAACGGTGTTTTAGAAGGGGGTATCCTAGGTGAGTGAACACATTTTAGAAATGAGCAACATAGTTAAAGAATTCCCTGGAGTTCGTGCTCTTAATAATGTAAATTTCAAGGTTAAAAAAGGAGAAATTCATGCTTTAGTTGGAGAAAACGGAGCAGGGAAATCAACTCTAATGAAAGTTCTAAGTGGAGTATATCCAAATGGAACATATGAAGGTCAAATAATATTAGATGGAAAAGAACAAAAGTTTAGCAATATAAAAGACAGTGAAAAAGTAGGAATTGGAATAATATATCAAGAGCTTACATTAGTTAAACAAATGAATATATGTGAAAATATATTTTTAGGAAATGAATTTTCAAAGAATGGAATTATTGATTGGGATAAATCAATGCAAGAAAGTGCTAGACTTTTAAAAGAAGTCGGTTTAGATGATAAGCCTGATACAAAAGTAATAAACCTAGGAATAGGAAAGCAACAATTAATAGAAATAGCAAAAGCATTATCTAAAAATGTAAAAATACTAATACTAGATGAACCTACAGCGGCTCTTAATGAAGATGATAGTGAAAATTTATTGAGCATATTAAGAAAGTTAAAAGAAGAAGGTATCAGTTGTATATATATATCTCACAAACTTAAAGAAGTTAAAGCTATTGCAGATACTATAACTATTTTAAGAGATGGTCAAACAATAGATAGTTATAAAAATGATGAAAGTGTTAACCAAGATAAGATAATAACAGGAATGGTTGGTAGAGAATTAACTCAATTATTCCCTAGAAAAGAACATAATCCTGCAGATGTAGTTCTAGAAGTCAAAAATTGGACTGTACACAATCCAGAACTTCCAGATAAAAAGGCTATAGATAATGTAAGCTTTACTGCTAGAAAAGGGGAAATACTTGGAATAGCAGGCCTTATGGGAGCTGGAAGAACTGAACTTATGATGAGTTTATTTGGAGCATATGGAATTAACAAATCAGGACAAATATATATAGATAAAAAAGAAGTAAAGATAAAAGGTCCAAAGGATTCAATAGAAAAAGGCCTTTGTTATTTATCAGAAGACCGTAAAAAAACGGGATTAGTATTAAATATGGATATAAAAGAAAACACAACTCTTGCAAGCTTACAAAAAATATCAAGTATTAAAGGTATAAACGAAAATGAAGAAATAAAAATAGCAAATGACTATGTAAAAGTACTAAAGGTAAAAACACCTTCAATAGAACAAAAAGTAGGGAATTTAAGTGGAGGGAATCAGCAAAAGGTAGTTATTGCAAAATGGCTAATGGCTGGGCCTAAAATATTAGTTTTAGATGAACCTACAAGGGGAATTGACGTAGGGGCAAAATATGAAATATACAACATAATGAATGATTTAGTAGATCAGGGAGTAAGTATTATAATGATTTCATCAGAGTTACCTGAAATACTAGGTATGAGCGATAGAATATTAGTTGTGCATGAAGGGAAAATAAATGCAGAACTTGATTATAAAGATGCAAGTCAAGAAATAATAATGCACTATGCAACTGGAGGAACTGGTTTATCAACTACGAAGCATTAAAGGAGGGTAAAAAATGACAACTCAAACTCAATCTAAAAAAAGTACATTAGATATAATAAAATCATCACTAAGAAGTAATATGAAACAATATACGATGTTTATAGCATTAATTGGGATAATGTTAATATTTACTGCATTAAACGATAAGTTCCTTACACCTAGAAACTTATCTACATTATTTTTACAAACTGCTCATATAGCAATATTAACATGTGGTGTTGTTCTTGTTATAGTTGCAGGTCATATAGATTTATCTATAGGAGCTGTTGTTGGATTTACAGGAGCTGTTGCAGCTATACTTCAAGCTAAAATGGGATTCTCAGTAGTACCTACTATTATTATAACATTGGGAGTAGGAGCTATAATTGGAATATGGCAAGGATTTTGGGTTGCTTATAAAGATGTACCTGCATTTATAGTAACACTTGCTGGAATGATGATATTTAATGGGTTGTTACTTGGAATAACAAATGGAGAAACTATAGCAACTAGCAGTGAGTTCAACTTAATGGGTCAAGGATATGTTCCTACTTTATTTATGGAAAACATGCCAAAAGATATGATGCCTCATGACACAACTATTATTATAATGGCTATAGTTA
This sequence comes from Sporacetigenium mesophilum DSM 16796, assembly GCF_059569055.1. NCBI lineage: Bacteria > Bacillati > Bacillota > Clostridia > Peptostreptococcales > Tepidibacteraceae > Sporacetigenium > Sporacetigenium mesophilum. The sequence goes on from NZ_JCANUR010000002.1 coordinate 214,450, forward strand.
TAATAGCTTACTTAGTTTATGAAATTAAAAAGAGAAAATCTAGAATAAATTATGGATTTGAAGTACTACCTACAAATTTATTTGTACTTAAAACAGGCTTAATTGTATTGTTAATTGGAATTGTATTCTCAATAATGGCACTTTATTTAGGATTATCATATTCTATTTTAATACTAATGGCAATTGGAGGATTATATTCATATCTAACAACTAAAACTACATTCGGAAGACATGTATATGCTATTGGTGGAAACAAAGAAGCTGCAAAATTATCTGGTATAGATATAAGAAAAAGAACTCTTTGGATATTTATATCATCTGGAATACTATGTGCACTAGGTGGACTTATATATACAGCTAGAGTAGGATCTGCTGCAGCTTCAGCAGGGCAAAGTATGGAATTAGATGTAATAGCATCAGCTATAATAGGTGGAACATCAACATTAGGAGGAGAAGGGACTATAATAGGAGCTATAGTAGGAGCTCTTGTAATGTCTACATTAAATAATGGAATGTTACTTTTAGATGTTCCAACAACTCAAAGACTAGTAGTTAAGGGATTAGTATTATTACTAGCTGTATGGGTTGATATATCGTCTCGTAAGAAAAATGCATAAGTATAATATATAAGAGAAGTCTTCGACTTCTCTTATTTTTTTTGGAATAATTACTATGAAATATGTTCACCATAATGTTAGAATTAGAAATTTTATGAAGAAGGTGAACTATATGAAAGCACTAACTTATCAAGGAATAAGAGACGTAAAATACAAAGAAGTTGAAGATCCAAAAATAGAAAAAAGCGATGATATTATAGTGAAGGTTACATCAACAGCTATATGTGGTTCTGATTTACATTTAATTCATGGATTTATACCTAAGTTGAAAAAAGGATCAATATTAGGCCATGAAACAATGGGAATAGTAGAAGAAGTTGGAAAAGATGTGACGAATGTAAAAAAAGGAGATAGGGTAATAGTACCATTTCCTGTATCTTGTGGTCACTGTTGGTTTTGTGACCATGATTTAACTAGTCAGTGTGATAACTCAAATGAACATGGAGAAATAGGATCTATATATGGATATAGCGATACTTTTGGTGGATATGATGGAGGTCAAGCTGAGTATTTAAGAGTTCCATATGCAAATTTTGGACCAGTGGTAGTTCCAGAAGAGTTAACAGATGAACAGGTATTATTTTTAACTGATGTTTTACCTACTTCATATTGGGGAACAGAAATATCAAATGTTAGACCGGGAGATACAGTTGTCGTACTAGGAAGTGGACCTATAGGATTAATGGCTCAGAAATGGGCGTATTACAAAGGTGCTGAAAGAGTAATAGCTGTTGACGCATTAGACTATAGATTAAACCATGCAAAAAAACACAATAAAGTTGAAATAGTTAATATTGAAGATCATGACAATACAGGGGAATATCTAAAGGAAATAACCCGTGGTGGAGCAGATTCAGTAATAGACTGTGTTGGTATGGATGGTAAAATGTCAACTATAGAAAAAATAGAAAGTGTATTAAAGTTACAGGGTGGCTCTAAGTCTGCAATTGAAATTGCATCTCAAGCTGTTAGAAAAGGTGGAACTGTAGGTTTAGTAGGAGTTTATGGAGCAAAATATAACCTTTTTCCACTTGGAGACTTTTTCTCAAGAAATGTTACTTTGAAAATGGGACAATGTCCAGCCCACTCATATGTACAACCTATATTAAAGCTTATAAAAGAAGGAAAGTTTGATCCAACAGATATAATAACTCACAAATTATCCTTAGACCAAGGAGAGCATGCATACAAAATATTTGATGGCAAGAAAGAAGATTGTATAAAGGTAATTTTAAAACCTTAATAATAAAGAATCGTACATAATAGTACGATTCTTTTGATTGCTAGAAAAATTAGAATTATGAGCAAGAGATTTTTTGATTATTATAAAATAAGAGGTGATTTTATGAGTATATTAGGCTATTATTTAATGCCACATCCACCTATTGCTATTGCTGAGGTCGGAAAAGGAGAAGAAAAAAAGATACAAGATACTCTGGATTCTTTTATGAATATAAGTAAAGAAATAAGTGGAATAAAGCCAGAAACTATAGTATTAATAACTCCTCACGGAATGTTGTTTAGCGATGCTATATCTATTTCGAATGAAAGTGATATAAGTGGAAATTTTAGTAAATTTGGTGTAAGTGATGTTACTATGGACATAGATATAGATTTAGAACTTACTGAAGAAATTATAAATACATCACAAGAAAAAGATATACCAGTTGTAGGATTAAATACTCCTATATTAAGAAAGTATAACAGAAGGTATGAACTAGATCATGGAGCTATGGTTCCTCTTTATTTTATAAATAAAAATTACACTAATTATAAAATTGTTCATATTACATATGGAATGCTTTCTGATGTAGAGTTATACAAGTTTGGTATGATAATTAAAGAATCTATATCAAAACTAAACAAAAAATCAGTAATAATTGCTAGCGGAGATTTATCCCATAAGCTAAAAGAGGAAGGCCCATATTCTTATTCGCCAGAAGGAGAAAAGTTTGATAAAGAGTTAATAAATTTATTACAAGAAGGAAATGTAAAAGATGTATTTGCCATGGATAAATGTATGGTTGAAGAAGCTGCAGAATGTGGACTTAGATCTATTTATATACTTTTAGGATCTTTAAATGGAAAAGACATAAAAGGAGAACTTTTATCTTATGAAGGTACATTTGGAGTAGGTTATGGAATTATGAAATTTAATGTTGGAAATGAAAATATAGATTTTCTAGAAGAAATTATTAAAGATAAAATTGAAAGGTTGAATAATAAAATGAAAAATTCAAATCCTTATGCTAAATTAGCGAGGGAAAATCTACATTATTACTATACACATCAAAGACATATAATGATTCCAGACAACTTACCTAAGGAAATAACTGACGAAAAACATGGAGTATTTGTTTCCTTGAAGAAAGATGGACAACTTAGAGGATGTATAGGTACTATATATCCAACTACAGACTCTGTAGCACAAGAAATCATTAAAAATGCAATAGAAGCAGCTACAAGAGATTATAGGTTTGATCCTGTAGAAGAACATGAATTAATAGATATAGATATTTCAGTGGATGTACTAACGGACCCAGAACCTGCTAAAAAGGACGAACTAAATCCTAAAAAATATGGAGTTATAGTATCTAAAGGGATGAGAAAAGGACTACTACTTCCTGATTTAGAGGGGGTAGATACTGTAGATTATCAACTACAAATAGCATGTGAAAAGGCAGGAATAGACCCAAATGATGATTATAATATAGAAAAATTTGAAGTTATAAGATATAAAGAAGGTGTTATGTAGAATATGAGTAACTATAAAGTTATGTTTTGGGAAAATGAGGGTGATAAACTTCGATGTAGAGTTTGTCCTCATAATTGCACTTTAAAAGAAAATCAATATGGAGTATGTAAAGTTAGAAAAAATGAAAATAATGAAATCGTGGCCATAAACTATGGAGAGGTAACATCAGCATCTATTGATCCAATAGAAAAAAAGCCACTATATCATTATAAACCTGGAAATAATATATTTTCACTAGGTACATTTGGATGTAATATGAGTTGTAGTTTTTGTCAGAATTATAGTATCTCTCAATATAAGCCAGAAACTCAGTATATAAATATAGAAAAACTTATAGAGACTATAGATTTAATGGAAAATAACGTAGGAGTAGCCTTTACTTACAATGAACCGTTTATGTGGTATGAATATATATATGAAGCTGCCAAAAAAATTAAAGAATACAATAAAGAAATATCAGTAGTCTTAGTAACTAATGGATATATAAATGAAGAACCATTAAGAAATATACTACCCTATATAGACGCTATGAATATAGATTTAAAGTCATTTAATGAAAGTTATTATAATAAATTATGTGGAGCAAAATTAAATCCTGTATTGAAAACTATAGAAATTGCATCTAAGTATTGTCATGTTGAGATAACAACATTAGTTGTAGACAAAGAAAATGACTCTAGTGAAGAAATTGAAGATATAGCAAAATTTATAGGCAATATAAATAAGGATATTCCTCTTCATCTATCTAGATATTTCCCTAATTACCAAATGGAAAATCCACCTACAGAGATAAATAAAATAATTGAGGGAATGGAAATTGCCAAAAAACACTTAAATTATGTATATGTTGGGAATGTATCAGGTGTAGATAATAACACCTATTGCCATGAATGTAATGAACTATTAATAAATAGAGAAATGTACACTGCCATACCATTAGTTTCAAATAATATATGTCCTAAATGTAATACAAAAATAAACATTATATTTTAGTATTTTATTTTTATAAACTTTGCCCTATTATATAATAGATATCATATAAATATAGTACTTATATTTTATACTATATAGGGGGAAGTTCATGAAAAGGAAAAAAATAGGGCGATTAAAAAAGAGAAAAAAAAGTAAATACACTTTCAAAAATACATTTAAATTGATTTTTGTATTGGGAGTTTTAGTTGGGATATTCAATTTAGCTATAAATATATATGACTTATATTCGCATTTAGACTCAAATGATTTAGATGTAGCTTTTTATATAGAAAATGCTGATGTTGTAAGTATGGATAAACTTCAAATTAATTGGCAGCACTTAGCAGCTATTGATGCAGTTAGATATGAAAAAGACTTTACCAGGGTAAATAAAAAAGGTACCTTAGAACTGGCTAATATGTTTATAGATAAAAATAGTGATGCAAGTAGTGGATATAAACTTAATAGTTTAGATTATGTATTAGATAAAATGGAATTTGAATATAAAGATAAAAAGAAGGTACATGAATATGTAGATGATTTAAAATATGTATCATTGTCAAAGGTTTCTTTAGGTAATAACTCCGATTATAGTAACTTTATAGAAGAATTGTCAGATGAAGCTATAGAAAATTATTATGACTATGGAGTATTGCCTTCTATAACTGTAGGTCAGGCCATATTAGAATCGGGATGGGGTAAATCTAACTTAAGCCTAAAGGGAAACAACCTATTTGGTATAAAAGCAGATAAAAGGTGGAGTGGAAAAACTGTTAAAATGGATACCACTGAATACAACAACCAAAAAGCTATAGCGACTTTTAGAGCATATAATAATAAAAAAGATTCTTTAGAAGATCATGCTAAGTTTCTAATAGAAAATAAAAGATATGAAGATAACGGCTTGTTCAATGGAAGTCATTATACACAACAAGCTCAGTCATTAGAAGAAGCTGGATATAGTACAAAAGAAAACGAAACTGGAGAAAAGATATATGCAGATACACTTATATCTGTAATAAGAAGTTATAATCTCCAACTTTTAGATTGGAAGGCACAGTCAAATATGAATTAAAAAGCTTACAGGGCTAATTGTCCATGTGAGTTTTTTTGTAAATATATAAAAAAAGGTGTTGACGTATATAAAATGGCATGGTATATTATTACTTGTCCTCGAAAGTGGATAAAAAAGTTTAGAAAAAAAGTTGACAAAAGAAATTTAAAATGATAAGATAGTATTTGTCCTCGAAAAGGGGCGAAAAAGTATTGAACTTTGAAAATTAAACAGTAGGTCAATTAACACACCATTTATTTATAAAGTAATGCCAAGTTTATCATGAGAGTTTGATCCTGGCTCAGGATGAACGCTGGCGGCGTGCCTAACACATGCAAGTCGAGCGAGGACTTTTGTCCTAGCGGCGGACGGGTGAGTAACGCGTGGGTAATCTGCCTCATACACACGGATAACATACCGAAAGGTATGCTAATACGAGATAACATTAAGAAGTGGCATCATTTCTTAATCAAAGAATTTCGGTATGAGATGAGCCCGCGTCCCATTAGCTAGTTGG
>NZ_JCANUR010000003.1:0-21038 GCF_059569055.1 Sporacetigenium mesophilum DSM 16796
TTCAAAGCTCCTAAATTTCTTCTTTACACACTCTACTGCATCATTTATTTCCTTTTTGCTAAAATTTTCTGATTCTCCGATAGTTACTTTAGCATCATAAGTTCTACCACAACCAACTAAAGAAAATACTATTAGAATTATGCTGAAAAAAGATACAATTCTTTTCATATAAATATACCTCTTCTTTTCAAGTTTTTATTATGGAATGTATTTCCTTTATCAATGAGTAGTATGTAAATATTATTCATTATAAACTTAGTTTAAATATTATTTAAACTTACACAATATATCTGGTTTGATATTATTATGTTTTTTTGAATAATGTTTTCAAAAAAACATACCCAGCTGATATAGCAAGAGTTATTCCAGATATTAATAATACAGGAAATAAGCTTAATCTTAACGTATCTGAAATATTTAATTCCAATAAAATAAATACTATAGATAATACAATAATTGATATACCTGGAATTATTAATTCTTTGCTTCTTAAAAAGGTAATAAGCATTATACCACAAAACAACATGAATAGATTAGAAATAATAACTAGCTCCCCCTTTCTATATAACAAGCTACATCCAGAATCTTTATTCACAATATTATACAACTGCCAAGTATATAAACACATCGTATGATTTTTAGGTCATATATATTAAAGTAGGTGCATCTACTATTAGAGACGCAATAATAAATATGCAAGAACAAATTCCAATCAAGATACTTAAGCCTAAATCTTTGAAATATTTTTTAATTAAAAATCTAAAAAATCTTATCACATTTAAAATATTTAGTATTATCAATAATATCAATGAAACCATTTCTACATGAAATAGAGTACTTTGAGTGTATTGTGTAGGATTATACATTAATTGATATTTATGTAATGTACTTGCAATTAATAACGTTATGGACATACACAACAATATGATATTAAAATTTAAAAATATCTTTTTATTCAATTTCAGTATACTCCCCCCAATAAAAGTATTTATATAACTAAATTTATATTGCTTATTTTGTTTTAGACTATTTTAGGTTAAATTTTGACATAGATATAAAGTTAGTCTTTATTCCATAATATATAAAGTTTAAGCATTCAATTTATCTTTTATTTTTTATCCATAAGTATTTATTTTTAAGGAATGTTATGTATATAATACCAAACCATAACTTCCAATCGTTTAAGGAGCTACCACATTCAAATTCTATGCTATAATCTTTAGAAACATAAAAATCCAGTTTATTACTTCTACACCAATCAATCTTTAAGTAAATATTATGATTTCCTTCATCAACTTCAAAACATTTCGTTTCTCCATCTTTTATATTTCCAACTTCTTTATCATCTACTATTACTTTATATTTTCTAATTTTATCGGAAGAACTAGAAACTCTGCTAATTATTATCATGTACTTACAGCCCTCCTTTTACAATAGACACAATTATGTATAATATTATACTATAGAGCCTAGAAATCTATAATTCATAATATATTGATCTAGATTTATGACTATATCACTAGCATTCTCAGATTAGGCTATGTTTACAGAATTCATCAATATTAGTACTCCAACAATAAAAATAAGCCCATATAGTTTTATTAAATTCTTTTTCTCCATAAAATTTCCCCCATTTATTTACTAGTAGTATCAAGGTAATCTGGTAATCTTTCCTCTATACTACATCCATCTAATGAATACCACGTTATTTTTTCAATAACATCACACAAACTTTTCCCATGAAATACTTTAACATTTAGAATATCCTCTAATTGATCATAATCATACGCCTGTGAGCCATTAGGCACTAATCCATACCAGTATATTTCTTTGTTACTTTTATTTCTATCTAGCATTTTTCCAAGCCAACAATCTTCATACTCTGTATCATTATCAATACCAAAATTCATTTCAATACATGAATTATATTTTACTACATCACTACTTAATACCGTTATTAAATCCCTTAGTTTGATTTTTGACAATATGCTCTCCCCCAATATCTGTCTTTTTAAGATGCTCTTGTTTCATAGTTTTTAGATATTTAAACCTATATACTTATCATTATAATTATTTTTATATCTTAAAAGACTCAATATCTCTAATCATAATATCTGTTAATCCTAAAAAACCCCAATTAAGAATTTTAGAAACAACATTCAATCTTTTTAATGATAAGAGAGCTAAATTTTTAAGTTCTTCGTCAGCTGTACCTGTAATCTTTATTTGACCTAGAGCAATAGCAATAATAACCTGGTCACTTTGTACTATAAGCATTTCATTTTCATTGTCATTATCAAGTTGTCCTTTTATAAAATCTGTGTCAATATTACTTGGCTTCATGTATTCCATATCCCAAAATTCTTCGATAATTTTCTGTGGCAATGATGCAATATTGCTATTACCATATTTTTTTATATGGGATACTAATTCACTTAACGTGTCACTTCCTTCATCACTCCCAAATGGAGCTTCTTCATCTGCACAATCGAAGTAGAAATCATCCTTAAAATGCGCAACAAAATTTGGATGTGAAGTTTTTCTATGAGGTCCTATTTCTTCATCATCAAAATAGTACCGATTAATAAAATCATAATCTAGTACTTCTTTATACCCTTTTTTAATCTTTTGATTGATCAAGTTTAAAGCTTTCTTTTTACATTCTTCTTCTGAGTCAAACTCTTTAATTTCATATTTTCCTGTAGTTCCATTCTTACCATAGTTAACAGCGAAATCATTACCTTCATAATTAATCCACCAAAACTTGTCTGATTTTTCATCTTTATATAAAAATGCCCTTTTCATCTCTTTCCTCCTAATGCTCTCAACTACTACTCATAATTGTACTAACATCACCTAATTTTTATAAGCATTTGATATACTAAACTAATTCAAATTTCAACCCAGTCAATATATTAATCTTATTTAACTGCTCTTCATTGAAAAAACCTATTAAACATGTTTGGTCTACAACTGAAACTGCAAACTTTTTATCGTACTCATAGTCTGAAAGAATCTTATTTAGTTTTTGTATTAAGGCCATATCAAACCAATCATCCTCAACTTCCAAATCCCATCTATAGAACTTTTCATTAAAATTAAAAGAAATCCATGCTATATTACTATCAATATCAACACAGTCTTCAATGTTATTTAAACTTAAATATCCTCTAGACATTTTTATAAGCCTTTCTATTATTTCCACATATATCCCGTTGTCCTCAATACATTCCGTATCAAAATACCATATATCATCAGATATTGAGATCCATTCTCCATCTGATGTTTCTATTTCGCCACCTAATGCTATTAATAGAAATATATATGGTTCATTTTCAATATCTTTACGTTTTACTACATTAAAAATTTCATTTATTTTAATATCAGAATTTAAACTGATACCTATTTCTTCAAGATTATTTAATTGCATTTCCATTGGTATTCTCAGCTTTTTCTTTTTAAATAATTTAGAAAACATAAATCCCTCCAAATAAATATTATCTACTCCAAACTATACTTAGACACCAAACTCATAAATTCTTTTTCATACTTTTCAAGCCTTACCTTGTCTTTATGTGAATTTAAAAAAGGTTTTCTTTTACCAATTACCAAAATATCTTTCTTTTTTCCATCATAGTCAAGCGGATGTTCCAGTTTTAGATAGGGGGCAAGTACAGACGAATTCACATTTTTCACATTCGCAGTTAACCATGCCACTTGTTCCGTTGTAAATAAATTAGTTGGAAACTCTAATCTTTCCAAACTACAAATTTTAGTAAGTGATGTTACATCGTTATCAATAACCTTTTTAGCAGAAAATATTAGAGTTTTTAGATTTTTTGCAAATGAAAGTGGTTTCAAAGACTCCAAAACATAATTATTCCATACTTTATCACCGAAATATAGTTCCTCAAGTGCAGGCGCAAGAGGAATTTCTTCTAACGTATGCATTCTAGTAAAGTCGTCAAAAGAAATACCTTTTAGATTAACATTTTTTGATAAATCCCAAAGGTGTGTAGCTCTTTGATTCCAAAAAAATAAAAGGTATTCTACATCAATAAGCATTTCCAGCTTTGAAAAATCAGAAACTAGAGGACATTTCCAAAAATGAATTACTTTAAACTGTTGTCCATAATTTTCTACAAAATAATCAAATGTATCTTGTGTTAAACCACTAATCTTCACTTCCGTTATATTTGGTTTATTTTTTAATATATCAATATCATTATATGTTATTCTACCGCCTGAGATAGAAGGTTGTACTAACGATAAGTATTTTTCATTTGTTTCATTTCTAATAGAGAAATCTTGCAAGTAATATTCTAATCCTTTTTTATTATCCATTCATTTTCACCGCCATGTTTATACTTATTAATTATACTAACATCATAATTTATAAAATTTGAGTATTAAAGTTATCAAGTTTCATTCAAAAAACCTTAGTACAGCTAAAATGCCTAGAAATACATATACTAAAATAAGTCCAGTATACATGACGTTTGTACATTTTAGTAAGGGGGTTTCTTCAACAATTTTATCCTTGTATTTCTCAAGTTTAAAGATAAACTTAATTGATATCCATCCTGCTACCCCTGTGAGCAACGATATTATTGCACCTAATATTAGAATGCCTTTTAATATATTATACCAGTTCATAACTACTCCCCTTTTCTACTCAAAAAGCTTCTCCGTCTCACTAACATATTCTTTATCTAATCCATTTGAAAACTTCTCGAAATTTTTCTTGTCAACACTTTTACTAACTCCTTGAACTTTTAGTTGTTTATCTATGTCAATTAAAACACCTTCAAGAGATTTTTCACCTTGCCAATCCTGCGTAACCCCACCCAAAAGGTCGACAGCCTTATCATTACTAAACTTTAGCCTATAATATATCTCATATTCATCTTGATAACCCTTTTTTACTCCAACCTCAACATTCTTTATATCACTATACTTATATGTAACTCCAAAAGGAGATAATGGAGAACTTACCTTAATGCTGCTTTCATATAAAACTGTATAGCTTGCAAATCCGCAATATGTAATAATTACTAGAGATACTATGCAAGTATTTTTAAAGTTATTTTGAGCAGTTTTAAATATACTTGTTTTCTTGATATACTCTAACTTATCATCTATAAGAACTACATAATTAATAACTCTGTGCATAAATATTCCCATTTTACTGTCTTCTTTTATATATACATATTCTTCATCTATTTCTTCTTCATATATTTGCTCTGTATCTATTTCTTCTTCATTTATTTTTTCTTTAGAAAATTTACTTTTTATAAAAAATAAAAAATAGGCAATCAATAACCCTAAGGCAATCATAGAAGCGATATTAAAATCATTAGATGTAAACAGCAAATAATTTTTCTCTCCAGATAACCAGAGATGTGTCGAAGAATACAAGAAAATCATGCCTATTGCACCTATGACTGCAAGAATAATGAAACCTAAGCCTGAAAGTAGAAAAGATGTAATGCTTTTAATAAAACTCATTAATATTTTGTCTCCTTAATTAATATTTATTTTTATATGTCTATAAATAAAAAGACCTTCATATAACGAGGCCCTTTAAATTAACATTTTTAGTTGATATTACTTTCTTCTTGATCTGTTACATTATTGCTTTTCTTATATAAAATACTATCTATTATAATTCCAGCTATACCTACCAAGATTATAAAATACGTAATTCCATTATTAGTCCCTTTTAAAAAGTTATAAGATCCATACGCTATTAATCCTATATTTACAGCCATCTGCATAATTAGTACATGCTTTGGAATTTTCTTAATTGTAATCATCCCCTATTAAAATATTTTTTCTAATTATACCATTAATTTCCATATATAACTATATATTGCTATTATATAGTTATTAGGTTTGCCATAGAAATGCACCTTCATCATGGTCGTTTCCGTCACCACATATAAATAAATATCCCATTCCATATCCCCAATGATGTACAATATTAGGCTTACAATACTAGATAACACCTATTATCATTAAAATTAAAATAATAATACCAAAAGCTATAGCAAGAGAAACTACCACTGAAAATGCCATAAATATGATATATACTAACATTCGGAGATACTTATTTTTAATTTTATCAGTTATTTTTTCAAATAATTTTTTAAATACTGTACCTGAGAAGAATTCTGCAAATCCTTGAATGAAAAGATCACATAAAAAATCTAACAACCTAATACACCCCAATTTAAATAACTAAAATTTATTGTAAAAAATCCCTTTATCTTTAACCTCAATAGCTATCCCCAAATCAGAAAAAATTCTAGCTACATCCCTCATACGTTGTTTACCAATAACAACAAATTTCATTGGTTTACCTTCATTTGTTTTAATTACAATAGTTCCTTCATTTGTGTATATGGGGTGAAACCATTCACGTTTCATCAAAATTATTACTTTTTTTATATCACATTTATTAAATACAAAATTCGTTTTGTCCTTATTCAAAAAAGTAGTAATATCAAATTCAGAAGTATCATAGTGTTCTTCCAATTCATAACGTTTTTTAATTTTATTATTAATCCATCCTGGATAAAATCGTTTTATAAACCACTCTATGAAATCACCTAATAATCCGTCACTAAAGTAAGTGTAAAAAAATACATCTGTAGATTCTTTATCAAAAATTTCTCCTGCTAGTTTTGCTCCGTATATATCATTGTTTTTTACATATATTTTATATAATCCATTTATTTTAATTTTATCTGTTCTAAGTAAATAACAATTTGGAATAGAACACTTATTATCTCTTTCAATCAACCTTATCCCATCCTTATAATATCCTTTTTAACTAAAGTTCTGTTAGATTAAATTATATATTCTTCTCTTAATAATACCAATCTTTTTCTCTATTTTATTTTCACTAAATTTATATATACTTTCATTTTATAATAGTAATAAAAATAACTATATTACTAAAAATAAATTCATGATATCTACTTGATTTTTATTTATTTAATTCAGTCCAAATGTTATTATTAAGATGAAATATTTAATAATAATAATTAAGGGGAGAAAAATATTTTATGGAAAAGAGTAGTGTTTTTAAAAAGCCTGTAATAAGTCCTAAGTTATCTAAATTAATTGTGTTGTTAGGTACTATATTTATTGGGTTTATCCTGTTTACAGAAAAAATACCACAAGGATATGTTGGAGTAGTTTACTCGTTAAACGGTGGAGTTAAACGAAACGTTTTAAATGAAGGTCTTAGAATTATAATGCCATGGCAAGAAGTTACACTTTATTCTGTTGCTACTGAACAGTTTTATTTATCTAAGAACACTAAAGAAGGTAACAAAGGTAATGATAGTTTTGATGTTCAATGCTCAGACGGAGCTGTCAATGTAGATTTGACAATTCAATATTCATTTGATAAAAATAATGTTCCTAGTGTGTTTAAGAGATATAGAGGAAAATCAGGGGAAGAAATCATGAATGATATAATGCGTGGTAAAATAAAGGCATGGGCTACTGAGGTTACAAAAGATTATACAACAATGGAAGTTTACTTAACTGAAAAGGCTGAAGTAAATGATAGCTTAACTAAGTATTTGCAAAAAAATGCTGAACAATATGGTATTGTTATTGAAGAGGCAGCACTGTCAAGAACCAGTGTTCCTAAAAATGTAGAGGCAGCTATAAGAGATAGACAGGCTATTGCTCAAGAAATTGAAAAGCAAAAATTAGCATTACAAAAAACCAAAATAGCTAAAGAACAAACTCAATTAGAAGCTGAAAGAAGAATTATAGAAGCTAAAGGGGAAGCTGAAGCTAATAAAATCATTCAGCAATCTATGAATAAAGATTTGATGAATTATAAGGCTACTATGGAATACTTAGACAAGTGGGACGGAAAAAGACCTCATGTTGAATCAAATGGCGGAAGCGGTTTAATAATTGATGTTGGTAAGCAGTAATACCTTATATTAAAAAAGATTATCAATATTGTAACCAAAATTACAATAGAAATTACGTAAAAAAGATTGTGTTTTTTAACTAAAAACACAATCTTTTTATTTTTAAAAATTTCATAGTATATAAATACTATAAACTTACTTATAGACTTATTTTATACTATGAGTAATTCTATTTTATTATTTTCCTCTCAATAGTTTCTACGTATTGTTGATTATATGCAAAAATAAAAAGACTACTTATTAGAATCCTTTTCTAACGGGAATTACCTAAATGGCAAACTGAAAATATAACCAATATAGAAAAACATCTCTCGCAGGAAGAACGGTACTTGGCTATTCAGTGTTTTATATACAGAACTTTGCGTAGGTGATGAATAAACTTCCATTCCAATGTTTTTTGCCATCAAAATTGCTCTTTTCATATGCAAAGGGTCGCTTACAATAGTAAAGGTGTTGAAGTTTTTCTCAACAGCAATTTTATAAGCGTATTTTAGGTTATCTTCTGTGATTCTTGATTTAGTTTCAATCAGGATATCATCAGAGTTGACATTGTTTTTAATAGCATAATCTCTTGCAACCTCAGATTCAGCATACTTATTGCCTTTACCCTTACCTCCAGTAAAAATAATTTTATCTACATAATCATTCTCATAAAGCCAGATTGAATGATTTATCCTCTCACGTAAAACAGGAGATGGTTCATCATCCCAAGCAGCGGCGCCAAGTACCACAGCCACATCAGTTTTAACTAATTGAACTTTGTCACTAAAAGTCCAAATGCTAAAAGCTGAATAGCTAATAAAAATAAAAAAAATGACTATTACGGTAAATACTAATTTTAACCTATTATTTGAAGTCAATTTGAATCAGTCCTTTTACAATGTTAAATTGGTTGTTATTGATATATTTGATTTTCTTCTCTCCACTCTAGGCTTACCCTTCTCAAGATATAGGAGATAAGCTTCGTTCATTTCAACGATTCCTAAGATTTTTTCAAAATCCATTTGTATTTGTTACATCATATAACAATCGTTCATTCTATTTAAATATCAACAGAATTATTTAGCCCCGCCTATTATTTATTAAGCTATTACACAAAATTATACAACTTTACAATAAACTATAGTTTGATTATATACTAAATATAGCATTACTTATAATACATTTAAACCTATACACTCATTTTTTTGAAATTTCAACACCGAGTTAAAATATAGCCTATTTAATATAAAAAGCTGTACTGGATTTTAACCCAATACAGATTCTTATTAAGCTCCTTCTTTAATGTATTTCCATAAAACTACATCTCCATCTTGTAACTTATAACTTCCACAACTTACTCCAGGTTTAGTAAAGGAACCGCTACCACCTTTTTGTACGTAGTATACCCATCCGCTAGTTGGGCCTTCAGCTTTTTCACTTAATCCGGCAATAGATGCAATATACATTGCTGGTCCAAACCCTGTAACTTTATAGTCAACACCTTTACTATCTAATGCACTAGTAGTTGCTTCCCCAACTGAGATATTGCTAGCATTTATACTTTTAGATAATATAGTCGAACCAGTTATGCCATTTTGTACAATAACTTTAGAACTCTTTGGTTGAGGTTGTGTTTGTTGTTGTGGTTCTTGTGTTGTAGTAGTTTGTTGAGTTGCCTCTATTTTTTCTTTAGTATCTACTGTAGCGTTTTTATTTTCTATAGATTTATCGCTATCTTGTTGTGTGTTTTTGGTATCAGATTTAGAAACATCTTCAGTGTCATTAGTTATTTCTTTGTTATCATTTGTACTTTTTTCAGAATCAGTTGCTTCAGAACTTGAGTCTTTCACTTCACTTTCACTTGTTTGGGCAGTTTTAGAACTACTTGAGTATTTGACCATTTCTGAAATGAAAAACATTCCCGAACATAGAAATATAGCTATTAATATTACAAGTATCTTCTTTTTATTATTCATAATTACACCTCATATTAGAAATCTTTTCTAAACATAAAATAAGCTCCTGCTGCAATAGCCCCTGTTGCTAATGTTATTATTCCTGAAGTAATAGGTAACTTAGATTTATTTGACTTTGAAGCATCTTTGACATCTTTATTTTCATTTATTGCTGTAGTTTTCATTAGGTCTGCACTCTCAAGTTGCTCTTCTGCATCTTCAACTTCATTAGAAGTATTTTCGTCTTCTATTGAGTTATTATTATTTGTTGTAGGATTATTACCTGTATTTTTAGTTGGTTCTCCTTTTGTATCAGTATTCAATTTGCCGTAAACAGCAAGTTCCTTTGCATTTATATTGCTGTCATAGTAGTTGTGTTTACCATTTTTATAAAACTCATTTAACGATATAAGAGCTCTAAGTGCCTCTTCTGTAGCCATATAGTCGTTTCCACCATCTTGAACATGTTTGTACTGACCATTACTTCCTTTAAATGACATTAAAGCAGTTATTAAATTATTTCCACCCTTCGTAAACTTAGCATCTGTTGGATCTATACCTACTGAAGTTAATCCTAATATTGAAACACTAACTGCTTCAGATGATTCTCCACCTGAGAAGCCATCATCATAATAACCACTTACATTTTGTATATTTGATAAAGTATTTACTGCTTCATCTATTGTTGTTTTAATATTAGAGTCATCTTGCCAGTTAGATAGTGCTAAAACTGCAAATCCTACTAAATCAGGTTTTATAGGGGCTTTTCCAGATAAAGACCATCCTAAATTTCCATTTTCATCTGTAAATGATTTATCTAATAGTTCATTTTTGAGGTCGTTTAGTTTGATCTTATAGTTTGTATCACCTATATTACAATAATCGTATACAAATATACCAAACATAACATCCATTACATCAAACTTATTTATATCTCTATTAAATAACTCTTTTACTAAGTCATGACCATTAAAGTTATATGGTGTATATCCTTGACTTACAAGATACATTATTAATTTTTCAAGTTCAACATTTGTATAATAATCTAATCCTTTTTTAGGAACATTCTTATTAAAATTATTTATCATATAATTAAAATATTCCTTACTTCCTTTTATTCCTAATTTATTTAAACTTATTGCTGACCACTCATCAATATTATTTTCTTTAAGATATTTTGCTGTTAAATTCATTTCTTCTGCTAGATTGTAATCTTCAAATAATAATTTTTTATATATTATGGATATAGTTTTTGTAATTTCATTTCCTGCGCTATCCCTTGCATAAATTGATATAGTATTTGATCCTTCGCTAAGAGTAACTATATATTTACCGTTATTATTTGGATTTATTTCTTCATTATTTGACTTAACAATAGGAGTAATATTTCCATCTAGCTTATCAGTAGTAGTTACATCCAAAGCATATTTTGATGAATATACTGTCTTATCTTTTAATTGTGGGTTTATAATAGGTGGCTGAGTATCTTTTCCTTCTACTGTTATTTTGCAATAAGGCGTTGATATCATTGGAGTCTCTTTTATGACTTTCTCAGCAGTTACTATATACTCGTCATCTTTCTTAAATTTATCAGTAGGTATAGTTACCTTACCTTCATTATCAGTAACTAGACCATCAATTTTTTGCCCATTTAGCAATATACTTGCACCTTCAACCCCTTTAGTATCCTGACCAATTAGTTTAAGTTCAATGGGTTTATTGCCATCTGTTGCAACATCTTCTCTATTAAAATATGAATATTTATAATCAAAATTTTTCCAATCTGGCACAAAATATTGAACTATATAATCACCATTATTTATAGTTTGCTTTCCAACTCCGCTACTAGCGTATCCGTTGTTAAATGCAAAAGCCCAGTATCCATTTGGATAATTTTCATTGTAGTTATCTATACCAGCAATACTTGAAATTGAGGCTCCCCATTGAGCATTATCTGTTATTTTATAACTTATTTTATTATCCTTAAGTGCTTTTAATATAGCATGAATTGCCATTGTATTACCCTGATTAGTTGCACCATAAGGTGTTAAATCATAATTTGTAACATTAACATTTGTTTTTTCTAGTATTGTCTTACCCCCAGCTACTACTTTTACAGTTACATTTACAGAGTCATTACCTTCTGCATTTGCAATAGCAGGTATATAGGCAACTTGTGATAATACAATACTAAGTGTTAAAATCAAACTCAAAATAATCTTTTTCATTTTTTCTCCCTCCAATTATTTAATTTCCAACTGCTAACCTTGAGCAAGGTCCCATCTGGTCGTTGGCGACATGAGCGCAGAGAATTTTAATTTAAATCCCCTTCTTTTATGTAAGTAACCTCAAGCCTTCTTTTATATCTAAATAAAACTTTTCTCAATATATCGTAAAATATTATTGAAAAAGTAAAGTTACCAACCCCATGTAAAATGTCAAATGTCAAACTAGCTAAATAAGTTGCAACAACACTTTCCATAGTTATAGGTTTTACAAATGTAATGAGGTTCCAGAAATTCATAATCCAACCAAACATAAAGCCAAATGCAAAACATGCTATTGCAAACTTTAAAGGACTTACATCTTGATTTTTCTTTCCCCAAAATCCGCATATCATACCTATTATTCCCCAGGAAAACATCTGCCAAGGAGTCCATGGACCTTGCCCCAAAAATATATTTGATAAAAATGCAGCTGAACTTCCAATTAAAAAACCTTGATAAGGACCAAACACATACCCAGATAATGCAACCAAGAAAGTAACTGGTTGAACATTTGGAATTAGGGCAAATATAACTCTTGAAACAGCTGAAAATGCACTTAAAGTAGCTATTATACCTATTTCTTTTGTTCCTAGTGAACTCTTCTCGAAGTAAAAATAACTTAAAAACAATATTGCAAATACACCTAATGTAAATATCAATGAAAATCCACTTTGTATATTTTGATTTAATGTAAGTACCATTAAAATTACAATCACTACTGCTGTTAAAACAATATATAATTTTTTCATAATAACCACCTTTAAACTACAGAATTCATATAATTACAACTAATAAAATCCAAAGCTTCTTCTTCAGTAAATATAGAGTTGTCAATATTCTTAAATAGCTTATTTATTGTTGTGTTATAATAAATTCCATCACTTAAAACCTCGTCTCTACTTCCATCTGCAACTATTTCCCTATTAAACATAAGTATAAATCTGTTGCAATAATTAGATGAAAATTCAACATCATGGGTTATCATCAAAATAGTTGTACCTTGGTCATTGAGATTTTTAAGTACTTTACCTAGTTTGTTTTTTACTTCTAAGTCTAGACCCCTTGTAGGCTCATCTAGAAGTAGTATCTTAGGCTTCATAACCAATATTGAGGCTATAGCCAACCTTTGTTTTTCCCCACCACTTAAATCTCTTGGATTTTTATCTTTAAGATGGTAAATATCTAAATCTTTTAAAGTATTATTTATAATTTCTTCATCAAATGAGTTAAAGTTATCTAGTGTAAACTTAAGTTCCTCATAAACACTGTCTTTTGAAATGTACTCACTTGGATCTTGAGAAACATATCCAACTAACCTTGATAGCTCTTTTCTATTTGTTTTTTTGACTTCTTTGGAATTTATTTTTATACTTCCTTTGTATTCCTTAAGTCCCATAATACTTTTTAATAATGTACTTTTTCCTGAACCGTTTGCCCCCATAATAGAAACAAATTCACCTTCTAATATATCAATATTTACATTATCTAAAACCTGAAGACTATCATAAAATGTATTTAACTTTTTTATACTGATAGTTGAGTTTTTATCATTTTTATCTTTTGTAAATGCAAATTGACATTTATTAAATTCATCCTTATTATTAAATTCGCCTTCTAAATAATTTCTAGCATCTTTAAAGTCTTTTGGAAGGTATCCTATATTATTCTTTTTGAAAAATCTTAAATAATCTGGCATAAATCCAATCATATTATTAGAACATTTACTAAAAAATTCATTTATATTTTCAAAAACTGTAAGCTTATTATTTTCCATATATCCAATTTTGTCTGCAACATCAAACCATTTATTTACTCTTTGTTCTATTAAAACTATAGACATTCCAAGTTCTGTATTTATTTTTCTTACTAAATTAACTATAGATTCTGCAGATGGGGGATCCAGTTGTGACGTTGGTTCATCTAAGACTATACACTTTGGCATGTACGCTATAGCCGATGCAATTGCAACTTTTTGTTTTTCTCCACCAGACAATGTGTTTATGTTTCTATTTGCTAAATGTAGTATGTCTGCAAATTGCATAGCTTCCCATACTCTTCTTTTTATAACACTCTCATCCACACCTATATTCTCTAACCCAAAGGCCATTTCTCTATGTACCTTGTTCATCATAAGTTGTCTTTCTGGATGTTGAAAAACCATAGTTATTTCTTTAGCTCTTTGACTATGAGACATTTTATTTATATCTTCACCTTCTATATTTACATATCCTTTAATACTTCCACCATAAAAACTAGGAACAGTTCCAACTATAGCCTTTGCTAAAGTTGATTTCCCTGAGCCTGATTTTCCCGTAACTAACAATATATTCCCTTTATTTAGCTTAAGATTTATATTGTCTAAAGTTAGTTTATCTTCTAAAGGATACTTGTAACTTAAATCTTTAATTTCTATATAAGCCACACTAATCATCCTCCCCATATAATATCATTGAAGTTGTTATAAACACTACAATCGCAAATATTGATGCAGTTGCATAATTAAATATATTTGTTAAATAAATTCCATCATATACATCAAAACTTACCATTTTAAAATACATTCCTATACAATAAGTTATTAAAAGAACTATTGATGAAAATATAATTAAAAAATCAAATTTATTAAATCTTTGTCTTTCGTATATACTCCTGTTGCTACTTAAAAATCCCCTTACATATGCGGCTTCACTTATCTCAAAGGAACTTTCTAAGGAGTTGTCTAATAAAATTGAAAAAACAGGTACATAACTTTTTGATTTTTCCTTAGAACCTTTTTTATCAAAATTTACTCCTCTTACTGTATATACATCTTTCAAACTATTAAACCTTTTTTTAAGATCTGGAACAAGTTTGAATCCTATCATAAGCATAAGAGTTGACTTTGGCATTTTAGTTGAAAAATAAGAAACAGCCCTGTCTGAATCTATCATAAAGTCAAATGCCATAAAAATATATGTTACTGACAATAACTTAAAGGCCATTGTTATTGAATATATAATAGATTCTAAAGTAATTTTTCTACTCATTATGTAAAATAATATTGTTTTTCCTTGGCTTACAAAGAAAACATTTATTATTGTAATAACAATTACAAAAGGTATAAAATATAGAATTCCCATTTTTAACTTCTTAGTGTTTTTTGTAGATATAAATAAAGAAATTAACAAAGTATATACTGAAATAAGTATAGCTGGATTATCATTTGAAAAAACCATTATCATTATAGTTAAAAATAAAACTATAGGTGTAATAATATGAACATTTCCGAATTTTCCGTCATTTTCCAACAAAATTCCTCCTTGTATAAAAATTTCGCTTGAATATAAAATAGCCCATTAACTGCGAGAGTTAATGGGCTAAGCTTAATGTCTAATTAAAGGCAAGACCTAACACACTCTGTATCTTCCGCAGAGTAAAGTGTTAATAATATAGGCAGGTCTTCTGACTCAAGTATCATAGCTTTTACACGTCTTCCCAGATTACTCCAGTGACATATGTGCAAAGCTCCTCTCTTACAGCGGCGGGACCGTTCAGGAATTTCACCTGATTTCCTTTTAATAAAAATAATTAACCTATATATTTTATATTTAATTTTCGAATATTTCTTATATAAATTATACCAAATATAACTTACAATTTCAACATAACTTTATTTATTAAGCAAGTACTTCTCTTGGTCTTCCTAAATAATATCCCTGACCATAGTCTGCACCAAGGTTTATCAAAACATCTAACTCTTCCTTAGTTTCTATACCTTCACATATGATTTTTGCCCCTATGAACTTACTAAATTCAACCACTGTTCTTACAAGTTCTTTTTTATTGCTACTTTTGTCTATATCTCTTATAAAATTCATGTCTATCTTAATATAGTGGGAAGGTACAGATATAAGCAAATTATTATTTGAATATCCTGAACCATAATCATCTATTGCAAGCTTTACACCAAAGTGTCTTATTTGTTCAAAAGAATTATATAGTTTTTTCATATCGTCAATAGGAACGTTTTCCGTCAATTCCAAAACTATATTTTTTCTAATGTCAGGTTCTATCTTTTGTAACAAATCAAATACTTCATCTGTATTTTGTTTTAAAAACACAGGATCTATATTTATAAATAGATTTTTATCTTTTACTTCAAATTTTTCAAAAGAATTTACTGAATTTTGAACTGCTAATAAAATAAATTTTTGTACGTATTTAAATTTATAAACATCATCTATTACTTCTTTAATGTTTTTATATTTAGTATTTTTTGTTCTTGATAAACTTTCGTAACCATAAGTAGTTCCTGTTTTTAAATCTACTATAGGTTGATATACACAATATAATTCATTTTTGTTTAGAAGCCTTTTTATACTAAGCATTCTAAACATCCTTTTTCTAAATATAAAATATGCTATTACTAATTCTATTAATATTAATGCAATAATATCCATACTACTTTCCATCTATAAAATCCTCCACAAAATACATACAGTTTACTAGACGATATGTATATTCCATATTCGACATTTCAAAACATATATTGAGATTAAAACCCCTAATTCTATTTTAATATATAATATAGAATTTATAAACAATTTCTGCAAATAATACTTATAAATTAGTAAAAATAACCATGTATACTTTAATCAATAACAAAAAGGATCGTAGATTTTTACTACGACCCTTTAGTTTACTTATTTTTTTGTGCTTCTATTTTTTCTGATAGATCATTTAAATAGGTCCATCTATCGTATTTTTCATTTAGTAATTCTTCTGTCTTTTCTTTTTCATTTAACAAATCTTGAAGTTTTACAAAATCCATAGAATTCTTTTCTATTTCCTTTTCTAAATTCGATATTTTATTTTCGAGATTTTCTATTATCTCATCTATTTCATCAAATTCTTTTTGTTCATTATAAGTGAATTTTAGTTTAGTTTTATTAGTATTTACCTTAGTTTCTATCTTTTTTTCTTCAATTTTTTTATTTTTAGTTTCCTCTTGAACTGGTTTTTCACTTTCTAATTTAAGTAGATAATCGCTGTAATTTCCACTGTATCTTTTTATTTCTCCATTTCCTCTATAAGAAAATATCTTATTACACATTCTATCTAAGAAATATCTATCATGGGATACAGTTATTACAGGACCATTAAAATTATCTAAGAAATCCTCTAATATTGTAAGTGTTGTAGTATCTAAGTCATTGGTAGGTTCATCTAGTAATAATACATTAGGTGCCCCCATTAATACCCTTAGTAGATATAGCCTTCTTCTTTCTCCACCTGACAACTTCCCAATTGGACTATATTGTGTATCTGAAGTAAATAAAAACCTCTCGAGCATTTTAGATGCTGTGATTTTTTCTCCATTTGCTAAAGGTAGATACTCTCCTACTTCCTTAACATATTCAATTACTCTCATATTTTCATCCATATGAAAGTTTTCTTGTGAGAAGAATCCTACTTTTACTGTTTCTCCTATTTCTAGTTCTCCACTATCAGGAATAAACTCTCCACTTATAATTTTCATAAGAGTAGATTTACCAGCGCCATTAGGACCTACAATACCTATTCTATCTTCTTTTAATAAAGTATAAGTAAAGTCTTTTATAAGAGTGTTGTCGTCAAATGACTTACTTATATGATTTAGCTCTATTATCTTGTTGCCTAGTCTAGATCCAACAACAGATAATTCAAGATTTTCATCTTTTATATCTACCATTTCATCTTTTAAAGTTTCAAATCTTTCTTTTCTAGCTTTTTGTTTTGTAGTTCTTGCCTTTGCCCCTCTTCTTATCCACGCTAATTCTTTTTTGTACATACTTTCTCTTTTTCTTTGGGTAGCTTCCTCTAGTGATTCTCTTTCAAGCTTTTTTTCTATGAACTCACTGTAGTTTCCATCGTATGAATATAGATTTCCCTTGTCTATTTCTATTATTCTATTAGTTACTACATCTAAGAAGTATCTATCATGAGTAATCATCAAAAGTGAACCTTTTCTTTTGTTTAGGTACTCTTCTAGCCAAGAAATAGAATCACTATCCATGTGGTTTGTAGGCTCATCTAATATAAGAAGTTCACATGGAGTTATTAGAGCTGAGGCTAGGGCTATTCTCTTTCTCTGCCCTCCTGATAAAAACTTTACTTGTTCGTCAAAGTTATTTATATCAAGCTTAGTCAATACAGTTTTAGCTTCACTTTCTAAATCCCATAAATTCATACTATCCATTTTTTCTTGTAACTTAATCAGTTTATCGTTGAAAGAAACTTCACCGTTTAATACTTTTTGAATAGTATATTCATACTCTCTTAAAACTTTCATTTCTTCAGAATTACCTTTAAAAACCTGTTGTAAAACTGTAGCCTCAAAATCAAAGTCTGGATTTTGAGATAGATATTCGATTCTAATATTGTTTCTTTTTATTATATTTCCGCTATCAGGTTGTTCTATTTCGCCTACTATTTTTAAAAGTGTAGACTTACCTGTACCATTTATTCCTATAACCCCTATTTTTTCTCCATCATTTATTCCTAGAGATATATTGTTTAATAGTTTTTTCTCACTATAGTTTTTACTTATATTTTCTAATGTTATTAAATTCATTTTATCCTCACCTTGCTAAAATATATTTATTCTTTCTTTAATATTATAGCAGAAATGTATTAAGTTAGTTTATAAATCCTAATTCAATATACTTATTCTCAAGATTTTTATCATTCATAATACTCTTAACAGTTTTATCTTCTATATTCACTTCATAACCTCCAACAATAATAGTCCCATTTTTATTATTGTTATCATCGTCAAATTCATAAGTCACAAAGTATGTATTTTTATCTACTCTTTTTCCATTCCATCCATATATTTTACTTGGTTTTGCTTCTTCCATCCAAGTTTCTACAACATCATCAGTAGTTTTTACTTTATCTTCAACATTTGATTTTTTTACAATTGTTACTGCCTTATTTTCTTTATAACTTTCATAACCTACCATACCCATAACCCCTACAACAATAAATGTAACAACTCCTAGTGCTAGCTTCCATGTTTTAGGCTTTTTATTTGATTTTGTTATTTTATCTTTATCCTCTTCTCTTTTGAAAAACAATAATAAAGCTAAGTATATATTGTATATAGGTATTAATAATCCTAATAAGTACCATCCAGATTTATTAATACTGTGAAATCTTTTTATAATAGAACATGCAATTATAAAGTACATTAAAAAGAAAACAGGATAAGTTACAATATCATAAACATTGTTATTAAAACCTTTGTTTACTATAAAATAGTTAATAATCTCAAGTGCAATATAACTTAAGTTAATTAAAGCAAATTCTTTTCTATTAATATTGCCATCAGCTGTAAAAAGCTGTTTTAGTTTTATTTTCATCTTCTACTCACCTTCCCTATTTAAAGTATTATATAAATTGCAGAAAACTCCTTCTAAAATTATATTTTGTAGTATGTTATAATATTAATTAAAATTAAAGTTTATGGAGATGAGTTTATGAAATACGAAGTTATTTTACTTGATATCGATGAAACATTATTTGATTTTAAAAAAGCAGAAAAATATGCCTTAGAAAAAACAATGAATCATTGCAAAATAGATTACAATGATGAGAACTTAAGTATATATAAAAGAGTAAATGATAATATATGGCATGAGCTTGAAAAAGGGCTTATATCTGCAGATAATTTAAAATTAGAAAGGCCTAGAAGATTTTTTAATGAGTTAGGTGTATCGTCTAACCCTACAGAGTTTAGAGATACATATTTAAAGCTTTTAGGTGAAGGTGCTTTCTTATTTGATGAATCTATTGAATTGTTATCTTATTTATCTAAGAAATACAGGTTATGTGTAATTACAAATGGATTGTCAGATGTTCAAAATAGGAGACTTGATAAGGCAGCTATAAGAGAGCATTTTGAGCATATTGTTATTTCAGAGGATATAGGATTTGCAAAAC
Organism: Sporacetigenium mesophilum DSM 16796; assembly: GCF_059569055.1. Lineage (NCBI taxonomy): Bacteria > Bacillati > Bacillota > Clostridia > Peptostreptococcales > Tepidibacteraceae > Sporacetigenium > Sporacetigenium mesophilum. The sequence goes on from NZ_JCANUR010000003.1 coordinate 20,128, forward strand.
CAGACTCTAAAATATTTGAGTATACTTTAGAAGCTATGAATCACAAAAATAAGGATTCTGTTTTAATGATAGGAGATAGTTTAAAATCAGATATACAAGGCGGTATCAATGTAGGAATAGATACTTGTTGGTATAACCCTTCTAAAATAATTAATCCAACAGACATTATTCCAACTTATGAAGTACATAGTTTATTAGACATAAAAAATATTTTATAATTATTTACTCCTTTATACATTAATTTATTTCTTTATGAAAAACTATAAAGTATAAAATCATTTTAATGTAAAAAGGAGTATTGTTTTATGGGCAAGAAAGTAATAATTATAGGTTCAGGTGTAGGAGGTTTATCTACTGCTGTAAGATTACTAAGTAATGGATACAGTGTAAAAGTCTATGAAAAAGAAGAGCAAATAGGTGGTAAAGTAAACTTACTTCAAACTAATGATTTTAAATTTGACTTAACTGCCTCTATTTTAATGACACCTCAAGATTATAAAAATGTATTTGAATACGCTAATAAAGATTATAATGATTATTTAGAGTTTATTAGGATTAATCCTAATTATAGACTTTTTTATGGTGATAGAAAAAATCTTGATTTTCATAGCGATATAGTTAAATTGACAAATACTCTAGAGTCAATATCACTTAAAGACTCTATCGGTTATTTCAAATTTTTATCTGATATATATGAAAAGTACATTATTGCAAATGAAAACTTTTTACAAAAATCAAATGAACATATAAGACATTATCTTAGTCCTACTTCTTTATTAAAGGCTTTAAAACTCAATACTTTTACAACATCTTATGATTATATTTCAAAGTATATTGAAAACGAGAAACTTCGTGAATTTCTAGCATTTCAATGTTTGTATGTTGGTATTTCTCCATTTAACGGACCTAAT
>NZ_JCANUR010000003.1:21308-45636 GCF_059569055.1 Sporacetigenium mesophilum DSM 16796
AAAAGGAGATATTATTGTATGTAATGCTGACTTTCCATATGCAGTTAAAGAACTCATTAAAGATAGTAATTCAAAAGGAAAATATAGTGATGAATATTTAGATAATATGAAGTATACATGTTCAACATTTATTATATATCTTGGTTTAAATAAAAAATATCCTAATTTATCAGTACATAATATCTACATAGGTGATAATTTTAAAGAAAATATAGAAGATCCATTTGAAGGTAAAATACCAGATAATCCACCACTATATATTTATTGCCCAAGTAAAATCGACGAAACCATGGCATCAAATAATAAAGAGTGTTTAAGCATTATTGTAAGGGTCCCAAATCTTCTATTTGATAATATTAGATGGGATGAAAACACTATAAATACATTAAGACAAAGTATCTTTAAAAAACTTAAAAGTATAAAAGGACTTGAAGATATAGATGAAAATATAGTATTTGAAAGTTATCTTACTCCAAAAAATTTACATAGTCGTTTTAATTCCTATGGTGGAGCAGCATTTGGCCTTAGTCCTACATTAACACAGACTAATTACTTTAGACCACATATTAAGTCTGATACTGTTGATAATCTTTATTTTGTAGGTAGCTCTGTTCATCCCGGCTCAGGAGTATCTATAGTACTACTTTCTAGTGAACTTGTAACTGAAGAAATTTTAAAAGATAATTAAGGATGGTAAAAAATTTACCATCCTTATTGTTATTTTATATTAAAGTAAATTCCTGCCCCTGGGCCTAAAGGAAGATTAAAGGCCATAAATACAACTAAAAGAATTATCCATACTATTGCAAATGCAATTGAATAAGGAATCATATTAGCAATCATAGTTCCCATACCAGCTTCTTTATCATACTTTCTAGCAAATCCTAAAAGAATAGGGAAATATGGGAATAGTGGACTTATCGGATTTGTAATAGAATCTCCTATACGATATGCCATTTGTGTTAAAGCTGGATCGTATCCTAAAAGTAAGAACATAGGAACAAATACAGGTGCCATAATAGCCCATTTTGCCGAAGCACTTCCAACAAATATATTTATGAAAGATGATAATATAATAAATCCAATTATTAATCCATATCCTGTTATTCCTGCACCTTGTAATAGTTCAGCTCCTTTTATAGACATTATTACACCTAGATTACTAGCTTTAAAGAATGCAAGGAATTGAGCAGCTGCAAATGCCAACACTATATAAGTACCCATATCGCTCATTGATTTACCCATAATTGATACTGCTTCTTTGTCATTTTTAATTGACTTAGTTATTTTACCATATACTAATCCAGGTACTAAGAATACTAAAGTAATTATTGGAACTAGACCTTTCATAAGAGGTGCATCAGCAGCTAATAAAGATCCAGTTTTTGGATCAGCCATAAATGGATTTTCTCCTAAACATAATCCCACAACAATACCTACAATTAAAAGTAATGAATATCCTGAAAATTTCAACCCTTTTTTCTCTAAATCACTAAGTGCTGAATGTGCTTCACTATCTACCTCTCCCCTATATTCTCCAAAGCGAGGAGCTATAATTTTTTCTGTTACATACATAGCTGTAGCTGATAAGAAAATAGTAGATACAAATATAAAGTAAAAGTTCATTGCAGGTGTGCCATTATATTCTGGATAAATCATTTGAGCAGCTGGTATAGTAAAGCTCGCTGCTAATACGTCTGCCATGTTAACCATAAAGTTTGCTGCAAACCCACCTGCAACACCTGCATAAGCTGCAAATATCCCTATAAGAGGATGTCTTCCTATTCCTAAGAATACTAATCCTGCTAATGGAGGAAGTACTATAAATCCTGCATCCCCTGCTGCATTAGCCAATATACCAGCTAAAATAATCATAAGTGTTACTAGACTTTTAGGCATTTTTACAATTGAATTTTTCATCGCTGCTTGCATAAGTCCAGATTTCTCTGCTACTCCTGCTCCAAGCATTACTACAAGAACCAATCCTAAAGGTGGAAATCCTTGAAAGTTATTTACTATGTTTCCTAGTATTCCTTGAAGCTGTTCTTTATCCATAAGACTTATAGCCTTGACTTCTGAACCATCTAGTGGATGTATTACGGATACACCAGCATTTGCAACTGCCCCTGATATTAAGATTATTCCTAAACATAATATAAGGAATAAAGTAACTGGATCTGGAAGTTTATTTCCAGCCACTTCTACCATATTTAAAAACTTATTGAAAAAGTTTTTTTTGTTACCCTTTCCTTTCATTCATATTCCCCCCATTTTTAGTTATTTAAAAAATCTATCGCCACTTGTGAAAGACTCTGTGCTACTATAGCAACATTTTTATCATCCCATGCAAATTTAGGGTGATGATGTGATATAGGATCATTTTCATCCTTTGCTATTCCAACAAAGAAGAAAGCTGATGGAACATTTTGCGCAAGATATGCAAAGTCTTCTCCACCCATATTAGGTTCTTTTAGTTCACATACATTTTTTTCTCCAACTATTTTAGATAACGATTTTGACGCTAAGTCAGTCATATTATCATCATTGATTAAAGCAGGATATCGTTCTATATATTCATAAGAGTAGTTAGCACCTTGACACTCTGTAACTCCCTTTAAAACTCCTTCCATAGCCTTTGGAATCCATGCTCTTATATTTTTATCAAATGTACGAATAGTACCTACTACCTCTACCTCATTTGGAATTACATTATGTGTATCACCACCATGTATTGTGCAGTATGATATTACAGCAGGACTTAGTGGATTAATTCTTCTACTTATTATAGATTGCATATTGTTAATAGCTTGAACAGCAATCATAACAGGATCTATAGATAAATGAGGCATAGCTGCATGGCCGCCTTTTCCAATAACCCTAAATTTAAAAGTATCAGGCGCTGCCATCATAGCTCCATGTTTTACATGAATTTCCCCTTCCTTTATACTTCCCCATAAATGGCAACCAAAAGCTGCATCAACCTTAGGATTTTCTAAAATTCCTTCTTCTATCATAGGCTTTGCCCCACCTTCAGTTTCCTCTGCTGGTTGAAACATAAGCTTTATATTTCCATGTATTTTATCTTTCATCTCATTTAATATCATAGCTGCTCCTAAAAGCCCTGAACTATGGCCATCATGCCCGCATGCATGCATAAGACCTGGTATTTTTGATTTAAAAGGAATATCTGCTTCTTCATTTACTTCTAATGCATCCATATCTGCACGAAGGAGTACTGTTTTACCAGGATATTTTCCCTTAATAAGACCTACTACACCTGTTTTTGCTACATTGGTTTTTACTTCAATCCCTAGTTTTTCCAATTCTTCTGCAATTATCTTTGAAGTTCTCGTTTCTTGAAATCCTAGTTCTGGATGCATATGGAATTCATGTCTTAGCCTTACCATGTCATTGTAGAAATTTTCTGACAACTGTTTAATGTGTTCTGTATACACTTCAAGCCCCCCTTTTTTCACCTTAAAGTATTTTTTGTGTTTAAATACCTTTTAACAATTCTATTAAAATACAAATTAAAATATTACTCATTTATGAAAAAAATGACTCTATTAGAGTCATTCGAATTCTTACTATGAAATTATAAAACCTTTTATATATCCCAAGATACTTCATGCATTTCCAAAATCCATTTTATTTCATTGAACTTTCTTTCATCACTCATATCTTTTCTTTCTAATATGTCTCTATACTTATTTTTTAATTTATGTTCTTCACTTTCATCATAAAAATATATATCGCACGCTGTATTTAGATAAGATAAGGCGTCATCATATACTCCCTTTTCCTTTTTACATTGAGCTTTGAATTCATATGCATTGAATAAATAGCTGTTTTTAATATTCATACCTATAAAATTTATCTTATTATTAGCTTCCGTAATAGCCTCTTCTTCTCTTCCAATTTCTTTTAATAGTTCTAATTTATCTCTGAAAATATCTCCCCTTGCAATAATCATAAATTTATTGTCTATAGACTCAGCTATTTTCAAAGCTTCTTCTATATACTCTAAACCTTTTTCACTATCTTTATATAATTTCCAATAAAGTATCCCTAGTTCCTTATAGGCCCATGCCTTATTATCAACATACTCTGTATACGATCCAAAGTATTCTTGATCATTTTGTTTATAATCAATTTTTTCATCTATAACACTTTCTATTAATTCTAATGCTATTTGAAGATTATCTGATTTATGTAATAGCCTAGATATAATAAGTTTTGTCCTCCAATCATCTAATGTATTTCTATAATGCTCTATAATACAATTAGGTAGATTCCATTTATCAAATACATACTCTGACCATTTTTGAAGTTCTCTCTTATCCATAAGCCCTCCTGTTAATATATGTTATTTATATAGATATATTTTTGGAGATTATATCTTAGAACGAATAATGGTTTTGAAAATTATGATAATGGGTATAAATACTAATAGATATTTACATAAATACAAATCTATAGGAGATGATATCTTTGCCACAATACGAATTAGCTACTTTTGCTGGAGGTTGTTTCTGGTGCATGGTAAAACCATACAATGAGTATGAAGGTGTTATAAAAGTTACATCAGGATATACAGGAGGACATACAGAAAATCCAACATATGAAGAAGTATGCAGCGATACTACAGGACATTATGAAGCAGTACAAATAGAATTTGATCCATCAATTATAAGTTATACTACATTATTGGATATATTCTGGAGACAAATTGACCCTACTGATCCATATGGTCAATTTGCAGATAGGGGTAGCTCTTATCAAACAGCTATATTTTATCATAACGAAAATCAAAAGAAAGAAGCTTTGAAATCTTTTGTAGAACTTCAAAATAGCGGTCGTTTTGAATACCCTATAGCTACTGAAATTCTTGAAGCTGAAACATTCTACCCTGCTGAAGAATATCACCAAGATTATTATAAGAAAAATCCTATGCACTACAAAATGTATAGAATAGGCTCTGGAAGAGAAAGATTTATAAATGAAACTTGGAACGATATAAAAGGAGATGATATAAATGTCTAAGAATGAAAAAGATAAAGAAACACTAAAATCAAAACTGACTCCTATACAATATAAAGTAACACAAGAAAATGGTACAGAACCCCCTTTTCAAAATGAATACTGGAATCTTACTGAAGAAGGTTTGTATGTAGATATAGTATCCGGTAAGCCTTTATTTACTTCTATAGATAAATTTGATTCTAGCTGTGGTTGGCCATCTTTTACAAAACCTATAGATAGAAAGGTTATAAAAGAAAAGGCTGATTTTACTCATAACATGCATAGAATAGAAGTTAGAAGTGCTGATTCTGATTCTCACCTAGGTCATGTATTTAATGATGGTCCAATTGATAAGGGTGGCTTAAGATATTGTATTAACTCAGCGTCATTGAGATTTATACCAAAGGATATGTTGGATAAAGAGGGATATGGAGAATATAAACATCTTTTTGATAAATAAAAAAAGGGCAATTATAGTGCCCTTTTTGAATGTCTATTTAAAACAAATGTATATTAAAATAACCCTATTATTTCTCCATCGCTAGTTATATCAATATTGTTAGCTGCTGGTATCTTAGGCAACCCTGGCATAGTCATAATATTTCCAGTTAATACTACTATAAACTTTGCTCCAGCTGAAACTTTAATTTCATTTATAGTTATTCTAAATCCCCTTGGCCTTGCCAGAAGTTTTGGATCATCTGAAAATGAGTATTGAGTTTTAGCCATACAGATTGGCATTTTATCTAATTTAAGCATTTCTAGTTCTTTTATTTGCTTCTCTGCTTCTTTAGAATAATCTACTCCATCTGCACCATATATTTCCTTAGCTATTTTTCCTATTTTTTCTTTTATTGATTCTTCAACATCATATATAGGTTTAAATTTTGAGGGTCTGTTTTCTATAGTTTCAACTACTTTTTCAGCAAGTTTTGTTCCACCTTCTCCTCCATTTGCCCATACTTTAGATAAAACAACTTCAACTCCTTGTTTTGCACATTTTTCATAAAAGAGATTAAGTTCTTTTTCTGTATCTGTAGGAAATTCATTAATTGCCACTATTACAGGTACTCCATATTTCTTAACATTTTCAATATGTTTTTCTAAATTTTCGTATCCTTTTTCTAGAGCTTGTAAGTTTTCTTCATTTAAATACTGTTTTTCTATCCCTCCGTGATTTTTCAATGCTCTTACCGTAGCAACTATTACTGCACAATCAGGTTTTAAGTCTGCAAATCTACATTTAATATCAAAGAATTTTTCTGCTCCTAAATCTGCACCAAATCCTGCCTCTGTAACTACGTAATCTGCTAATTTCAATGCTAACTTTGTTGCCATAACACTATTACAACCATGGGCAATATTTGCAAAAGGCCCACCATGGATAAATGCTAGTGTATTTTCTAATGTTTGCACTATATTTGGTTTTATAGCATCTTTAAGAAGTACTGTTAGTGATCCAGTTGCTTGTAAATCCCCTGCAGTTATAGGTTGATTATCATAGTTATAAGCTACTATAATTTTAAATATTCTTTCTTTTAAGTCATCTAAGCTAGTTGCCAAACAAAGTATAGCCATTATTTCAGATGCAACTGTTATATCAAACCCATCTTGTCTAGGAACGCCATTTGATTTTCCACCTAACCCTACTATAATATTTCTAAGAGCACGGTCATTTATATCTAGCACTCTTTTCCAAACTATTCTTCTTAAATTTATATTTAATTTATTCCCTTGTTGTAAATGATTATCTAAAAGTGCTGCTAATAAGTTATGAGCTGTTGTAATTGCGTGAATATCCCCTGTAAAGTGAAGGTTAATATCCTCCATTGGAACAACTTGAGCATATCCTCCACCCGCTGCTCCACCTTTAACTCCAAAACAAGGTCCTAGTGATGGCTCTCTTAAAGTTGTTATAGTCTTCTTTCCTATTTTGTTAAGACCCATACTTAATCCTATATTAGTAGTAGTTTTTCCTTCTCCTGCAGGTGTTGGATTTATTGATGTAACTAATATTAACTTTCCATCTACCTTATCTTCTAATCTTTTAAATACATCTAAAGAAACCTTAGCTTTATACTTGCCATATAGCTCTAATTCATCGTCTTCTATGCCGAATCTTTTAGCTATATCTGTTATTGGAATCATTTTTGACTCTTGTGCTATTTGGACATCTGTTTTCATTTTATAATCCTCCATTCCACTTTTAATTGTGAATTCCGGGATTTCTTCAAAAAAATATAGACCCCCCGGACTAATCGCCCAGGCGGTCGGCATATCTACAATCACACTCCCTGTGGTTAATCCACTTCCGCCAGTCATGTGATTTGAATAAATAAAATATTCCTTCATTTGTATATTATAGTATCAATTCCGTAATATTTTGTCAATATGTTTTGTTATAATTCGGTTTATTTTGTATTTTATTGATATATATTACAATAATATCCGTGTTATTTTCATAGATATCATTCCCTCAAAAGCCTCATGGTTAAACACCTTAAACTTCCACCACCAGCTAAAAGAGCATCAGGATGAAAATGTTTAAACTTAACACCTTCCCTTTCAAGTAGATTTATAGTTTTTTGTTTTAGAGATATATCATAATTTATAATTACCCCTGGCTCTAAAGGGACAAAAGAACATCCCCATTTCTTTTGTTCATGACTAGATAAGCCTATCATTTCAATATTTCTGCGATTCATAAACTTTTTTATGTCTATTTCATTTTTAGTATTTTTAGTTATTAAATAAGTCTTTTTAAAAGCTTTTGGATAATAAATCATTAAATTATCTGTCACTCTATTCAAAATCATATCCGGATGCATAAATCTTCTTTCCTGTGGAATCTTTGCATATATTACCTCGTCAAAGTATTGCAGTATAAAATTAATAAATTTTTCTATTGATTTCTTACTATGCCTTTCAGTATCTGCTACAAAAACTGTAGTTTGAGATAACAACAAACATCCTTCAAAGGATTCCCCTTCAAATGGCTCGTATAATGTTGTTATTCGTAGATTTTCTAAAGCTTCTCTAACTACAATCTCTTCATGACATCTTCCCCTTGATGACATTTTTGAGATTATACTTCCATAGGAGCTAATTACACCTATATCATGTAAATATGTAAGATTCGGAAGACGGTTAATCAAATCTTTATTTCTATAAACATTGTCTGCTATTAGATTTACCTCAACTCCTAAATCTTTAAGCATATCCTCATATTCTTTATGTTCTTCAAGAAATTTATCTACATTAGGGACACTATCAAATAAAAATATCTCTTTATTTTCTTTTGTTATGACCTTAAGAGATTCTTCACAACGATGTAACATAACTCTTTTTAGCCTTCCAAAGTTTTCTGTTCCATATTTTTTATTTTCATTAGTATTATCTATATTAAATACCAAATTATCACCCCTTAACTGAATAAACTATATTTTCTCCAGATAGCTATCGACTATTCATAAATGAAATCACAGCTTTTAAAAAGAAAAAATACAAACAAAAAAACTACCTATTAGTTTTTAATAAGTAGTTTTTTGTTTATAATTAAGAATTTAAAAAGTAATATTTAGTTAATTATAGATAAAACAACGAAATTATACTATTTTGCTTTTTAACCATTCTTTTATTTGAAAAATTATATCTTTTTCATCAGCTTTACAGCTAATATTATTTAGCTTTTCACAAATATAATTTATCTTAAAAGGTATATTTATTAATTCATTCTCCATATCCTTAATCAGCTTACTATTCATTGCATCAGAATAAATAGCTAAAGAATCAATCATACCATTTTTAAAATTTAGATTAAGATCTATTTCTCCCCATTTAAATCTATTAACAAAATTTATATCAAATTTGGGAGTTTCTCCATATTTCCACTCCCATGAAGAGTATTTGTTAAATAAATCTTGGATTGTATATTCATTCTCTTTTATATATTCTACTGTTGATGAGCCACCATAAACTTCAACAAAACTACTTATAAGGCTGTCTTTTAAAACTTCAATTGTTAAGTCAGGTTTAATACTTTTTAGGTTTATTACTCTTGATCGAACAGAATCAATTCCTTTAGATGCAATTTTTTCTTTTGATACTTTTAAATACTTACTTAACTTATCCATATTTGCATTAACAAGTATAGTTCCATGGTGATATGCTGAACTCTCATCTTCATAAAAAGCATTTCCAGAAAATTTTCTTTCATCAACTAATATATCATTTCTCCCTGAAAATTTAGCATTAATACCTAAATTATTAACTGCTTTTAGAATTACTTTTAACTGTTTTTCTAAATCATATAAATTTTTGTCCATAACAAAAGTAAAATTAAGATTACCAATGTCATGAAAAACAGTTCCTCCACCAGATAATCTACGTGCTATTTTCCCACCATATTCTTCAAACTCTTTACATTGACATTCTTTCCATGGGTTTTGATTTCTTCCTATTACTATAGTATTGTCATTTTGCCATAAGTACAGTATTACTTCGCTTTTTTTTACTTTTTTAAGAAGATATTCTTCAATAGCTAAATTTTGCCATGGATTATATGATGATGAACATATTATTCTAGTTGAAATAGCATTGTTATGCAAAATGTATTGCACCACCTTCTACAGTTAAAGCTGCTTCATGTATTGATTCAGCAGTTGTAGGATGTGCAAATATAGTTTCTGTTATTTGCTCCGTAGTAAGTCCGTTATTTATACATAATGTTACCGAAGCAAGTAAATCTGTTGCATGAGGTCCTATTATTGTACTACCTATTATTTTTCCAGTTAATTTTTCTTTTATAATTTTAACAAAACCTCTAGATTCACCTGAAGTAAGAGCTTTCCCATTAGCTGCAAATGGAAATTTCCCAATTTCTACTTCTATTCCTCTTTCTTTTGCAATTTTTTCTGTAATTCCTACCACTGCTATTTCAGGTTCAGTAAAAATCGCACTTGGTACTGTTGAGTAATCCATAACTTTATTTTTTTCTAAAATATTGTCAACAGCAACAATTCCTTGATGAGAAGCAACGTGAGCTAATTGAATTATATTTGTAACATCACCTATAGCATATATGTTTGGTATATTTGTCTGCATTTTTTCATTAACTTTAATACCCTTTTTATTATCATTCATTTCAATACCTAATTTTTCAATGCCTAATCCTTCAAAATATGGTTGTCTTCCAACAGCAACTAATACTTTATCTGCTGAAATATATTTATTTTCGTCTCCTTGAATAAATGAAACTACACAATCTCCATTTTCAGTTTCATCAATTGCTTCAACTTTTGAATTAGTATATAATTTAATACCATTTGTTTTTGCAATTTCACTTATTTCATCACACACATCATCGTCTAATGAAATTAATATTTTATCTGCATACTCAACAACAAAAACCTCAACCCCAAAACTTGAATAGATAAAAGCAAACTCCATTCCTATAACTCCTCCACCTACTATTACTAATCTCTTAGGTAAATTTGTCATATCTAAAGCTTCTTTACTTGTTAATACATTCTTAGACTCTATTCCTTTAATAGGTACAATTGAAGATTGTGACCCAGTAGCAATTATTATATTTTTAGTATTTATAGTTGTTTCTGTTCTGTTTGTTTTCACAAATACAGTATTTTCATTAATAATTTCACCTATGCCATTAATCTTTTGTATACTGTGTTTTTCTAGTAAATATTCTATTCCATTTTTTAGTTGATTTTTAATATCATCTTTTCTCTTAATAACTTTTTCCATATTAACAGAAATATTTTCAGCAAAAATACCAAAGCTATCAGATTCTATCATATTTTTATAAATCTCTGATGAACGCACAAGAGCTTTCGTAGGTATACATCCATAATTTAAACATGTTCCACCTACATGTTCTTTTTCAATTACAACAACTTTCTTTCCTTGCTTTGCTGCATGGATCGCTGCAACGTAACCTCCTGGCCCTGCCCCTATTATAGTTATATCAGCATCTATTTCTTCTTTTTTAGGTTTCATTAAGGTATTAAAATAATCAAATGTTTGTGTTTTTTCAGTAGATTGTTCACTTTTTACCCCTTCTACTTTAAATAAACTATCTCCTATTTTAATAGTTTGTCCTTCGTCTATTAAAACTTCTTCAACCTTGCCATTTACATCAGATTTTACAGAAACATTTCCTTTTTGAGATTCAACTTGAAGCAGTACATCTCCCTCTCTTATTTCATCTCCAATTTTTACGTTAATTTTTCCTACTTTTCCACTTTTACTCTCTCCAGATAATTTTTCAAGTTTTAGCTCAATCATAATATTACCTCCATTTAACGTAAATAAAAGGCAGTTCAAGTATTGTCTGCCTTTTATTTACACTACCTATATGTATTATTTAAAGTCTTTTTCAAATTCATCAATTGAATCTTTTAATAATGTTGCACTGTATGCCATTGCAGGTCCTCCGCCAAAAGCTACTGATACCATTGCAGCTTCTAAAATTTCTTCACGTGTAGCTCCTGACTCTAAAGCTTTATATACATGGAATACTATGCAGTATTCACAACGATTATAAACACCTATAGCTACACTTATTAATTCTTTAGCTTTTGTATCAAGCTTTCCAGGTTTGTAAGATGCTCCCAATAATGCCATAAAAGCGTTTACTTGTTCTCCATTCGTTTGACCTAAATCTTGTAATCCTCCTAGGAATGCATCTAATATTTCTCTTGGATTTTTTTTCATTTTTCTTCCTCCTCTTTATTTATTGTAGCACTAATAGTTGCTATGCTAACTATTAGTGCTACAACTATCCTTGTGAAAATTGTAGCATTAAATATTTAATAAATCAACAATTTTCTAAAAAAATATAATTACTCGCCAAATTTTGTATTTTCAACTAATCTATCTAATACTTTTTTAAATATTTCCATTTCCTCCTCAGAAATATTTCTAACAATTGAATTACTAAAATCTTCACCAAAAGGCAATAGGTCTTCTCTATGTTTCTTTCCCAATTCAGTTAGACATATGTATGTAATTCGTCTATCATTTATATCTTTTTGACGCTGAACATATCCCTCTTTTTCCATCCTGTCAATTAGTCTTACCATTGTAGATTTTTTTATATCCATTTTATCAGCTAACTCACTTTGGTTAATATATTCATGTTTTCCTAAAAAATATAGAGCTATCCACTGCACTCTAGTAATTCCATATTTACTTAGTTTTTCGTTAAAAATATCCGCAATTTTTTTAGAAACTTTATTTGTTATAAATCCAATACAATCATCAAGTTGAAACATTGTTAATACCTCCCGAGTAATATATGTAATCCTAGATAACTAGGCAAAATGTATAACAATACTAATTTATAATAACATATTTTTATTTTTAGTACATTATTTTGCACCTTAATAGTCTCTATATTACTATTTAATTCTTTCCTTATTATTTTTTCACAATGTATAAAGAAATATATAAGTCTTACCTAAAAAGCCTATATCTATTGGCATATCTACATTTTATCACAATGTAAATATCTTCCATGTATAAAAATCATATATTAGGTGTTGCAATAAAGTTACAAAATAGTTACAATAATGTTACAGAAAAGTTACAAACCAAAACAAATATTAGTTATCTAATTTAACATAAATGATTAAATTTATTAACTACGGATGATTACAAGGAGGATACAATTATGATAAAAAGAACAAAAAAAATAGTCGCATATTCAATGTTAGGTATATTATTGGCACTTCCTATGGCAAATAGTGCAGATGCTTTAACAAACAACACCAGCACCTACTCCCGCTCCAACGACTGGCGAGTTTAGTGCATATCAACAAGAAGTTTTAAATATAGTAAACAAGGAGAGAACTTCTAGAGGATTAAGCGCTCTTAAGTTTAGCACTGAAGTATCTAAAGTTGCTACTATAAAATCACAAGATATGATAGATAAAGGTTACTTTGATCACAATTCTCCAACTTATGGTTCTCCATTTGATATGATGAAGAAATTTGGTATCACTTACAGATCAGCTGGTGAAAACATCGCTATGGGTCAAAGAACTCCACAAGAAGTTATGACTGCTTGGATGAACTCAGACGGCCATAGAAAAAACATATTGAACTCTAGCTTTACTGAAATAGGTATAGGTATTGCTAAAGATAAAAACGGAAGAATATATTGGACACAAATGTTTATAGGAAGATAATATACAAAGAGGGATGGAATTTAATTTCAGCCCTCTTTTTTACCCCTTTAGCGTTTAGCTATATGTAAATTATCTACTGGAAGAATTTGTGGGTTTGAAAATATAAAGCCATATGCTATACTATGTTTATCGCAAAAGTTACAAAAAAGTTACAGAGTTAATAAAACAAAAAACTCTTGAAAATTAATTTATAGATATTAAATTAATCAACTAAGTTCAAATCACAAGGAGGATACTACTATGATGAAGAGAACAAAGAAGATATTCACATATGCTATAATAGGTACAATGTTATCAGCTTCAATGGTAAGTGGTGCCGATGCATTATCTGTTAAAACTATAAAAGTAGATAACTTAAATAAAACAAATATAACTAAAAGTGCTGATTTAAATAAATTATTAGAACAACGTGTAAAGGCTATAAAGTGAATACACAAAAGCCAGTTGTAACTCAAGCGCCAGAAGTTGAGAAACCAGCACCTGCTCCAACTCCTACACCAGAGGTTGAAAAGCCAGCACCTGCTCCAGTTCCAACTCCTGCACCGGATGTTGAGAAGCCAGCACCTGCTCCAGTTCCAACTCCTACACCAGAAGTTGAAAAGCCAGCACCTGCTCCAGCTACAACAAGTAGTGAGTTTAGCGCATATCAACAAGAGGTACTAAACATAGTAAATAAAGAAAGAACTTCAAGAGGGCTAAGTGCTCTTAAGTTAAACATGGAAGTATCTAAAGTTGCTACTATAAAATCACAAGACATGATAGATAAGGGTTACTTTGATCACAATTCTCCAACTTATGGTTCTCCATTTGATATGATGAAGAAATTCGGTATAACTTATAGATCTGCTGGTGAAAACATCGCTATGGGTCAAAGAACTCCACAAGAAGTTATGACTGCTTGGATGAACTCAGAAGGTCACAGAAAAAATATATTAAACTCTAGCTTTACTGAAATAGGTATAGGTATAGCTAAAGATAAAAATGGAAGATTATACTGGACACAAATGTTCATAGGAAAATAATATACAAATAAGAAACCATATAGCATATGCTATATGGTTTCTTTGTTATCCTTGTCTTCCTTCAATAGAACATATTAATATACTTGCTGCTATTCCAAGTCTTTTATCAAAAGAGCTATCTATAAAATCAAGGTTTATTTTTTGAACAAATGGATTAAAATTTTGTTTTAAAGTAAATACATTACTATTATTTGTTTTGCCTACAAAGCTTTGAGGTATTATACCTATAACCCTTCTCAAAAGAGCTAGTCCAATATTATCTTCTTTTATAGTTCCAATTTGATTATCATAAGAATCTAAAATGATCCATTCATCTTTTAAAATAGACTTTAACCCTTTTCTTCTTAAGCTTCCAACTTTCTCACCTGTACCTGTATCAATAACATCATATGTTGCAGAGATATCTACTATATTTCTAGATTTAATAGATATAACTTCTTGTGACATAGTTTCATCTGTAAATATTCTTATATCTTCCTTTAATTTGAACCCCTTTTGATTGACATAAAAAGCTAACTCTTCACTAGGATTGTATATATGAAAAGCTGCTCCAATTAATTTAAGAACCTTTCTTCTTATTACGTATGACTCGTAACTAAAGCGATGTGAATTCATAATAATTCCTCCATATTTATATATAATAATTTAAATTCTAATTAAATATAACATTATAATACCATGAAAACATATTTAGTAATCATTAATTTATATATTTTATAATAGTTTCTAGACTTACAAAAAAATCTCCTCTGATACAATAGGTATCAAAGGAGACTTTTTTAACTTATAGGAATACAAACTTTAGTATAAATAATATACTTAAAATTATAAGTGATATATTAACTTTTTCTTTTTGCCCACATACAAGCTTAAGTATAGTATAAGATATTATACCAAATATAATACCTTCAGCTATGCTGTAAGCTAGTGGCATCATTATAAGTGTTAAGAATGCAGGTATTGCATCTGTTGGATCTTTAAAGTTTATTTCAAGAACTGAGCTTGCCATTAATACCCCAACTAATATTAAAACTGGACCTGTTGCTTGAGGAGGTATAGATGTAAATATTGGTGCAAAGAATAAAGATGCTAAGAATAAAAATCCTGTAGTTACTGCAGTAAGCCCTGTTCTTCCGCCTTCTGCAATTCCTGCTGAACTTTCAACATAAGATGTAACTGTAGAAGTTCCAAGAAGTGCTCCAGCTGTTGTTCCTATAGCATCTGCAAGTAAAGCTTCTTTTGCGCGAGGTAATGTTCCATCTTCATTTAAAAGATTTCCCTTAGATGCTACCCCTACTAAACATCCTACTGTATCAAATAAGTCAACAAATAAGAATGTAAATACTATTACTATCATATCAAAGCTAAATATTTGTGATGATTCAACTGCAAATGCCTGTAAAAATACTGGTTTTAAAGATGGTATACTTGATATTATAGCTTTTGGAAACTCCACTAATCCAATAACCATTCCTATAGCAGATGTTATTATCATAGATAATAAAAATGCTCCTTTGACATTCTTACACATAAGTATTGCTGCTATTATAACGCCAACTACTGAAAGTAGTACTAAAGGCGCATGCATACTTCCAAGAGTTAGTATCGCTCCACCTTGTGTTATTATTCCTGTGTTAATAAGGCCTATAAATGCAATAAATAATCCAATACCAGCTGTAACTGCATGTTTTAAAAGTGGAGGTATACAATTTATTATTTCTTCACGGACATTTGTAACCGTTAGTAATATAAATATTATACCTTCAATAAATACTGCACATAAAGCAAATTGCCAAGTGTGCCCTAGTGCTATAACTACTGAGTAAGCAAAGAATGCATTTAGTCCCATACCTGGTGCTAGTGCTATTGGGTAATTTGCCATTAATCCCATACACATAGTTCCTATAAATGCAGCTATTGCAGTTGCTGCAAATACTGCACCTTTATCCATTCCTGCATCACCTAAAATATTAGAGTTTACAACTAGTATGTAGGCCATTGTCATAAAAGTTGTAATTCCTGCTAATACTTCAGTTTTTACGTTTGTATTGTGTTCCTTGAGTTTAAACCTTCTTTCTAAAAACTCCATATACACAAACCCCTCTCATTTTTTTGCTACCCTTATATTGAAACTATACTAGTGAATAATTTAAGTTAGCTTACTAAATTATATGAACAAGTTATTTCAAATATCTTAAATACTTTAAATTTAGATGATATTTTTTATAGTTCTATAAAATCAAATTTTTCTACATCAAATAGTCCTTTATCTGTGAGCTTTATCTGAGGTATTACTGGAAGTGCCAAAAACGATAATGTCATAAAAGGGTCGATTTCTTTACTTACATTTAGTCTTTCATATGCTATGTTTAACATATTATCTAATTTAGAGTTTACATATTCTATGTCTTTATCACTCATAAGTCCACCTATTATAAGTGGCAAGCTGTCTAATATTTTATTTTGTGATGAAATAGCTATTCCACCACCTATACGTTTAACTTCTTTTATTGCATTTAAAATGTCTTCATCATTATCTCCAACAACTATTATATTGTGTGAATCATGTGCAATTGTGGATGCTATTGCACCATTTTTAAGCTTAAAATTTTCAACTAAACCAAGTCCTATATTTTTAGTATATTTATGTCTTTCAAGCACAACAAGTTTTAAGATATCTAGCTTGTCGTTGTATTTAAATACATTGTTTTCTAAATCAACTTTTCTAGTTACTTTTTCTGTTACTAAGTTATGTGGAAGTAATCGTATAACATTTACTATGTCGCCTTTAAGTTTCATACTTAAGTCTTCTTTTTTTATGTCTAGTATGTTTATTGTATCTATAACTTTGGAGTTATCAGCATAGCTTCTTTTAAATAATGGCTTTTTATTTTCTCCAACTAATACCCCTTTTTTATAAACTTTTTCTACATTGAATTCTTTTAAATCATCTACTATTAACATATCAGCATAATATCCTGGAGCTATAGCACCTTTATTTTTCAGATTATAACAAGTAGCAGCATTTATAGTTGCCATTTGTATAGCACTTATCGGATCTACTCCATTTTTTATTGCAAGTCTTATGTTATTGTCTATGTGACCTTTACCTAAAATATCTTCTGGATGTTTGTCGTCTGTACAGAATAGACACCTTTGATAATTAAAGTTATTTACTCCTCTAACTAACGTTTCTAAATTTCTCGCTGCAGAACCTTCTCTTATCATAATATACATTCCAAGTCTAAGTCTTTCTATCATCTCATCTACAGTTGAACACTCATGTTCTGTAGCTACTCCACTTATAACATAGGCATTTAATTGTTCATTTTTCATCTCTGGCCCATGTCCATCAATAAATTTATTGTTTTTATGAGCTAAGTCAATTTTATTTATTACATCTTGATCTTTGTATATAACCCCTGGATAATTCATCATCTCCCCAAGACCTAAAACTCTAGGATGATTTATGAATTTTTCTAAGTCTTCTGCCTTTAGTATTGCCCCTGAGTTTTCAAAGTTTGTCGCCGGTACACAAGACGGCAGCATAAGATATACATCTAGTGGTAGGTTCTCACTACTTTTTAGCATATATTCTATTCCATCCAATCCACTTACGTTTGCTATTTCATGTGGATCTGCTATTATTGTAGTTGTTCCCCTTGGTACTATTGCCTTTGCAAATTCTATTGGTGATACCATAGAAGATTCTATATGAACATGAGAGTCTATAAGCCCGGGAACTATGAATTTTCCTTTTAAATCTATGTTTTGAACTCCATCATAATTTCCTATCCCAACTATTATCCCATCATGTACTGCTAAGTCTGCATTTATTATCTCATGGGAAAATACATTGACTATTTTTGCATTTTTGAAAACTAAATCTGCTTTTTTATTTTTCATTGCTAAATCTATTAAACTTTTGGTATCCATATTCTTGCCCCCAATTATATAGATGATTTTATTGCTTTTATCACTCTATCAGGTGTTGCAGGTAATTCATTTACTCTAGTTTTAGTTGCACTTGCTATTGCATTTAAAATAGCTGGAGCTACATAAACCATAACAGGTTCTCCTATTCCTTTTGCTCCAAAAGGTGCAGTACTTTCTTCATCTTCAACTATTACCTTTTTTAGATCAATTATATCTAGTGATGTTGGTATTAAATATTTAGATAACTTATTACTTTTTATTTTTCCGTTTACAACGTTTAAATCTTCCATTAATGTATATCCAACACCCATAGCAAATCCTCCATCTATTTGGCCTTCTACTAAATGAGGATTTATTGCTTTTCCTACGTCTTGTGCTACTACTGCTTTTAATATGTTTACTTCTCCAGTTTCTTCATTTACATCTACTTCTACTCCACATGCTCCAAAGGTATATGGCCAGTATGGGTTTCCTATTCCAGTTTCTTCATCCATTCTTGTTGTATATGCTGTAAATGACCCTTCTTTACTTAAAAGTGATTTATCCATATTTTTATAAACTTCTTTTAAGTCACAATCTTTTATATCGTATAACTTACTTATTTCATCTCTTAATTTTTCACAAGCTATTTTTATAGCATTTCCTGTATTGTAAGTTTGGCGGCTTGCAGCAGCTGTTCCAGAGTCTGGTGTTATTGATGTATCTTCATTTATAAATATTACATCTTCTACTTTAATATTTAAAACCTCTGCTCCCATTTGGCTCATTATTGTTTTTGCACCTTGACCAACTTCAGTTGCTCCAACATATATTTCTAATTTTCCATCTTCATTTATTTTTACATTTGCATTTGAAACATCAGGGAATCCATTTCCATATCCTGTTCCATAAAACATTACTCCAATTCCTGTTCCTTTTTTGCTAAAGTCCATATGTTTACTAACTTCTTTAATACATTTTTCAAGTGGAACACTTTCTTTTAATATCTGGTTTGTAGCTGTTTTACTTCCTGCTCTGAATATATTTTTAAGTCTAAACTCTACTGGATCCATGTTTAGTTTTTCTGCTAATATATCCATTTGTTGTTCATATGCTACTGGAGGTTGTGTTGCTCCAAATCCTCTCATGGCACCACTAAATGGATTGTTTGTATATACTGCATAACTATCTACATGCACATTTTCTACTTCATATGGTCCAGTTGCATGTACTCCTGCTTTTCTTAAAACATTTATTGCCCAAGATGCATAAGCTCCAGTATCCCCTACAATAGTAGCTTTTAATGCTTTTAATTTTCCATCTTTAGTTGCTCCAGTTTTATATTTCATGACCATTGAATGTCTTTTTGAATGGGCTATAAATGATTCTTCTCTAGAATATGTTGTTTTGACTGGCTTATTTAGGACTTTTGCGGCTAATGCTAAGTGTATTTGCATTGTAACGTCTTCTCTTCCCCCAAATGCTCCTCCAACTGCACAGTTTATTACTGTTACATTATCTTTATCTATTTCAAGTGCTTCAGCTATTTCTATTTGGTCAAAGTGAGGATATTGAGTTGCTGTGTACAATATTATATTGCCTTTCTCATCAAGTTTAGCAACTCCACTTTCAGGTTGTAAAAAAACATGGTCTATTTGAGGAACCTTATATTCGTTTTCAACTATTACATCACATTCTTCAAAGGCTTCATCTACATCGCCATTTCTAAGTTTAAAATGATGTACTATATTACTATCATTGTCATGTACCTTAGGGCTATTATCTTCCATAGCCTTTATTGGGTCAAATACTCCTTCTATTTCTTCATAGTTTACTTTTATATGATTTAAAGCTTTTTTTGCTGCTTCTTTTGAAGTTGCTACAACAAAAGCTATAGGGTCTCCTATTCTTCTTACCTTTTTATCACAAAATACTTCATGATCCTTAAATATAACACCATGATGATTGTAAGGTAGATCTTTTGATGTAAATATCCTTACTACACCTTCTATTTCTTGAGCTTCCTTTATATCAACTTCTATATATGCATGAGCTTTGCTTGATCTTAAAGTTTCTCCATAGAGCATATCTTCAAAGTATATATCTTGAGGATAAATGGCTTTACCGTTTATTTTATCCAAAGCATCTACTCTTTTTATATTCTTACCTACTACCTCCATTAATTCTCTCCCCTTATCTTTGATGCTAAATGTATAGCATCAACAATCTTATTGTATCCTGTACATCTACACAAATTGCCAGATATACCTTCTCTTATTTCTTCCTTACTTGGAGAAGGGTTTTTGTCTAGTATATATTTTCCACTAAGAACCATGCCCGGTGTACAAAATCCACATTGAACAGCTCCTATATCAACAAATGCTTTTTTAAGATGTTCTTCTTTTACACCTTCTATTGTGGTTATTTTTTTATCCTCTGCTTGAAATGCCAGTACTAAGCAAGAATTAACTAACTCTCCATCCATAAGTACAGAACAAGCTCCACACTCACCTTCACCGCAACCTTCCTTAGTTCCTGTTAACTTTAGCTTATCCCTAAGTACATCAATAAGCCTTTCCTCTTCTTTTGTATCAACATTGTATATCGTATCATTTATATTTAAATTAATATTTTTCATTAATATCCCCCTTATTTGAAGCGAATTTGAGCAACGGACCTGTTTTTTAGGTCGTTGGCGACATGAGCGCAGCGAATTTTTTTTATAGTAACTATAAAATTAATCTTTATGTTTATTTATAGCATTGTATAAATCTATACCTTCGTATATGGCTTCTTTTACCACACCTCTAACTGCATGTGATTTATACTCCCCACTGCTTCTAGCTTTTAAGCTTTCACTTACATTATCTTGTAATATATCTAAAGCTTTGTTTATGTTTTCATCTTTAACAGTTTTTCCAGTTAAATATTTTTCAACATCACATTCTCTTATACCAGTTTTACTTATAGCGCCTAGTGCTAATTTAATATTTTTGAATTTATTTTCTTCTATTTCTAATAAAACACTACTTGATATTTTGGCTATAGATAATGCCTTTCTAAATCCTAGTTTAGTAAATGTTAAGACTTGGTTTTGATTTGGATTTTCAAATTCTATGTATGTTAAAATTTCATTTGGTGCTAAATCAATATTATTTTTATCTAATAGTATGTCTTTTAGGTATACTTTTCTTTTGTAATTCTTACTTTGAACACACACTATAGCATCTAGGGCTAAAAGTGGTGGTATTATATCAGCACTTGGAGAAGCATTACAAATATTACCACCTATAGTTGCTCTACTTCTTATTTGTGGAGAGCCTACAAGACTTGATGCCTTTTTTAAGCCATTTAAATTACTACTAATTACGTCCGAGTTAATAATGTCATTAAATGTTACACATGCTCCTATTTTTATAGTGTTATCCTCATTTTTTATACTCTTAAGTTCTTCTATATCGCAGATATCAATTAAAATTTCCTTGTCAAAGTTACTGTCTCTCATATGAACAATTAAGTCTGTTCCTCCAGCTATTACTTGTGCACTGGATTTTTTGAAATCAAGTATATCTAATGCTTCATCTAAGGTTTTTACTTTACATACTTCTTTAACCATACTTATCCTCCA
Organism: Sporacetigenium mesophilum DSM 16796; assembly: GCF_059569055.1. NCBI lineage: Bacteria > Bacillati > Bacillota > Clostridia > Peptostreptococcales > Tepidibacteraceae > Sporacetigenium > Sporacetigenium mesophilum. The sequence goes on from NZ_JCANUR010000003.1 coordinate 43,103, forward strand.
AGGTAAAAATATATTTTGAAAACGTTTCTTTAATTAAGAATATGAATTATATAGTTTGTCTATTACATTTTTAGATATAATTAGTTATATGAAGTATAAATAAACAACATATTATTAAGTTTTTAAGTGACCTTGTATATTGACAGTTTTGCAATAAAGTTATAACATCAATAAGGTTAGAGTTTTTTATATTTGGATAATTTTAAAATTAAAATAAAGGGTGATAAAAAATGACAGAACAAAATTTAAGTTTTAATGATGAGGTTAAAAGAAGAAGAACCTTTGCAATCATTTCCCATCCCGATGCAGGAAAAACTACATTAACTGAAAAATTCCTATTATACGGTGGAGCTATTCATGCTGCAGGATCTGTTAAATCAAGAAGATCTCAAAAACATGCGGTATCTGACTGGATGGAAATTGAAAAACAAAGAGGTATATCTGTTACATCAAGTGTTCTTCAATTTGAATATAACAATTTTTGTATAAATATTCTTGATACACCAGGACATCAAGATTTCAGTGAGGACACTTATAGAACTCTTATGGCAGCTGACAGTGCAGTAATGGTTATTGACTCTGCTAAAGGTGTTGAGGATCAAACAAAGAAACTGTTCCATGTTTGTAAAATGAGAGGAATACCAATTTTTACTTTTATAAACAAAATGGACCGTCAAGGAAAGGATCCATTTGAGCTACTTGAAGATATTGAAAATGTTCTTGGAATTCGTTCATGCCCAGTAAACTGGCCAATTGGTTCTGGTAAGGATTTCAAAGGGGTTTTTAACCGTCATAAAAACCAGGTTGAACTTTTTAGTGATGGCAAACATGGACAAGCTATTGCTAAGTCCACAACTGGAGATATATCAGATGAGAAATTCAAGGATTTATTAGGAGATGCTCTTCATGGACAACTACTAAATGATATTGAACTATTAGATATTGCTGGAGATAGTTTTGATTTAGATGAGATACTAAGTGGTGAGTTAACACCTGTATTCTTTGGAAGCGCCCTTACTAACTTTGGTGTAGAGCCATTCTTGGAGTCATTCCTAGATATAACACCACCTCCACTGCCTCGTAGCAGTAATTTAGGTGATATTGACCCTGAATCAAACAATTTCTCTGGATTTATATTCAAAATTCAAGCAAATATGGATAAATCTCATAGAGATAGAATTGCATTTTTGAGAATTTGTTCTGGTAAATTCGAAAAAGGCATGGCAGTAACTCATGTACAAAAAAATAAAAAAGTTAAACTTGCACAACCTCAACAATTTGTGGCACAAGATCGTGTTATAGTAGATACAGCTTACCCTGGTGATATTATAGGTATACACGACCCAGGAATATTTAATATTGGTGATACATTATCTCAAAATCAATCAAATTTAGAATACACTGGCATACCACAATTTGCTCCTGAGCATTTTGCAAGGGTATCTACAATGAACTCGCTCAAAAGAAAGCAGTTTTTAAAGGGACTTCAACAATTATCAGAAGAAGGTGCTATACAGGTATACAAGCAACCTCATTACGGTATGGAAGAGCTTATTGTAGGAGTAGTTGGAGTACTTCAGTTCGAAGTTTTAGAATATCGTCTAAAGAATGAATATGGAGTTGATATGACAATACAAAAACTACCTTACCGTCATATACGTTGGGTTGATGCAGATACTTTCAAACCTGATGACTTCTCAATAACAATGGATACTATATTAGTTGAAGACAAAAATAGAAATCCAGTGTTATTATTCCAAAATGAATGGTCTGTTAGACATTTAACTGAGAGAAATAAAGGTCTAGAGTTAAGAGAAACTTCTATATAAATAATTACACAAGTAGGGTGCATGATATCATATACCCTACTTTTTTATTGCCTTATATAATTATTTTTTCGTTATTGATAACAATTATCATTTACATTCATTTTATAATATGATATTATATACTTGTATCGGCTTTAAATTATCGCGGCAAATTTTTTAAAGTGGAGATGGATTTTATGGCAACAATGAATCAACCAAGATTTAAATTATCTAGAAGCTTAGGGTTAAATGTATACGGTCACCCAAAAGCTATGAACAGAGCGACTAAGGGTACTTCAAGAGGAGATAAAAAGCTTTCATCATACGGAAGACAGCTACTTGAAAAGCAAAGACTTAGAGCTTATTACGGAGTTTTAGAAAAACAATTTAAAAGATATGTCCAAGGAGCGATTAACGATAAAGATCAAACGGGACACGCCTTAATTAAAAGATTAGAGTGTAGATTAGACAACTTAGTTTATAGAATCGGCATTGCATCTTCTATAAGACAAGCAAGACAAATGGTAGTGCACGGTCATATTTTATTAAACGGTAAAAAGGTTGATAGACCATCTTATTTTGTTGAAATCGGAGATGTTGTTTCTTTAAGAGAAAAATCAAGAGATATAGAAATATTTAATGATAACTTTATTTCACAGTTATCTTCTACTCTTCCTTATTTAAACAAAGATAAAGACAATTTTTCAGGAACTTTAGTAAGATATC